>JASHUF010000012.1 GCA_030040175.1 Acidobacteriaceae bacterium | reverse complement strand
CCGGGGCTCCCTTTCACAAAGTCATTGTGGCGTCCCGCGGCTAACTGGCCATGCGAAAGCTGGTGGCGCGATACGCGGCCTTTTCGCGCAGCAGAATGGCGGCTCCCGTGAAGGTGACGCGGGTCAGCCTCCACACCTCGGCGCTCATGTCCTGGACGCGCGCGTCGGCGATCTCATAACTCATGCCCATGGTCTCCGGCTCGTGCGCCTGGATGGCCTCGGCCACGTCGGAAAAATCGCGCGCAAACAGGTAGCCGCGCACCATCAGGCGCAGGCCGAGGAGATCGGCATCGGTGAGGATGCCGATCTTGCGCCGCGCGTCGTGGCCGTCCCAGCCGGGGCGGTAATCGACGGCCATGCCCAGGAGTGAGGGCAAGGCTTTTTCCGCGGCTTCGCGCGTCAACAGCACGCGATGGCCGCGCGCGCCCGCCGGCGCCTTGTCGCTGGCCGTGTTCACCACCGTGAGAACTCCGTCAAACGGGACCCGGTTGGGGTGACCTTCCACGTGAGGAATCTTTACCGCCATGGCTTCCAGTCGCATTGGCTCGCTCCGCGAAAAAGCAGCCATTAGCCATTAGCTCCCAGCTGCTAGCTTTTCCGTGCTCCCTTGATCGCCCTTGAATTCTTTCAGTTTCGAATGGGACGGAACTGATCCCGTAACTTGCCCGGAAAAAGCAGCTAGAAGCTAGGAGCTGGAAGCTAGAGGCTGCTTCTCCGGCTCCAACGGGCTCAAGCCGCGCATGGCCCGCACCTCATTGACGGTGAGCACGCCGGCCTGAAGCAATTGAACCTGCACGGTGAGCTCCGTCATTTCGTCGCGCGCATTCAGCTCGTTGAAGACAAATTCGAATTCGCGCCAGCCGATGCATTTGCCGAAGAGATCGCGGCTGATGTGATGGGCCAGCAGCATGGCCAGCGGCGAGATGGCGCCGCGAAAGGCCTCGTCGGCCATCTCCGAGGCTGTCGATTGATTGACGTCGTTTTCAAGGCCCAGCATCAGCGGCGACAGCCCGAAGGCGTTGGCAACCATGCGAATGAGAAATTCCTGCCAGGCCAGGCGCAGGTCGGCATCGGTGCCCTGGGCAAAGCGCAGCACCTCGGGCTTCTGCTCGCTCGAGAGCAGCGGCACGCGACCCGTGCCTTCAATCTCGTCCTGCCACCAGCGGATCAGGCGGTCGTGCTGCGCGGGCGTGGCCTCATTGAGCCACAGCGCATATTGCGCCACGGAGTTGGCCGCCAGCTTGCCGGCAAAGCGATGCGCGCTGAGAAATTGATTCACAGTCTCGAAGGCCACTTCGAGCGGGCCGAGTCCGAAGGGCGTGAAGCTGCGCGGGTTCATGCGAATGTACATGAGCTGGTCGTCGCGCAATTCGATGGCGCTGGACTCGAGCTGGCCGGCCACGGCCTGCGCATAGCGCGGCGAATCTTCCTCGCCGTCCCAGCGGGCGTTGATGCGGATGGAAGCGCCATCGACCGGCCACAGCATCGCCGGGCGGTCAAGGTCGCCCGTGGGCTCCATCTCGATGGCGCCGAAACCGCCGGTGAGCGCGTCTTCGATGGCCTGCTCCATCAGGGTGCGAAAACTGTCTGCCGGATTCGGCTCCTCGAGCGTGCGCCGGAGAGCGCGCAGCTTGCGCGCTGCCAGTTCGACCTCTTCCGCATCGACACCGCGGCGGATGCGCACCTGCCAATCCATGGCGGCGATGCGATCCTTGATTACGTTGATGGCGCGGCGCACGACGGGGGTTTCCGCAAAGCGCCGCAGGTTCGCGGGCGTGGGCTTGGGCAGGTGGCGGCCGGGAAAATGCACCGGACTGACGATCGACGGCAGCGCCAGGGTTCTGCGCATGGCCTCGGCCTCGGCGGCAAAATCCCCGCGTTCGGCTTCCAACGCATGCGCGGAGCGTCCACTGCTTCGGCGCCACATCTGCCGCAATTGCTCGCCTACCTTCACGCGCGTCCTCTCCGCTGCAGCCAAAGAAAAAGGGCACAGTCCTTGCGGACCATGCCCCGCTCCTTTACGGCATTTTCTGAGTTACTGTGTCCTTTTCATTTCCTCGCAAGGTCGCCGCTCCCTGTTGGTCGCGTCGACTCTGCCTTCCATCCTCGGGATACAGCTACTCAGAAAATGCGTTAGCCGCTCGTCTTGAGGCCTTGTTTGCCTCTCAACAAAATCGATCCTAGCGCGAAACGGGGAAATTATCTGCAAAAGCTCGCGGAAAAAGTTTGCAAGCGAGCAAAGGGCGGCCGGCATTGGTGAAAATGCGACCGCGGGCGCGGTTGCGCACGGGCCGCAAGGTTGACTCGGACGTTTGGCGCCGTTCTTCTCAGGCGGCTGCTACCATCACTGCATGAAACTGCCGCTGCTGAGGACACTTACGCGCCTGCTGGCGATTTTGGCCATCGCGGGCCTTCCCGTTGGCGCGCAGGTGGGAACTGAGTCCGCACCGGCCGCGCACATCGAGGAGCTGCTGCGCAGTCTGCATCGCGGCCATGCGATCAGCCAAGTAGCCATCTCGCCGGACGGCAAGCGCCTGGCATGGCGGGAAGGGGGCGAGATTCGCGTGGCGGCGATCGTCGATTTCGATCACAGCTGGCGGATTACCGCAGCCAGCGCGGAGGCTCAAGCCTGCACGGAAGACGACTTCGTGTGGTCGCCGGACTCGGCTGCGCTCACGTTCTTTTCCGACTGCGCCAACCCCGGCGTGCAGACGGATCTCTATCTCGCGCCGGCTGGCGGCGGCCAGGCGCGCCGCCTTACCACGCTCAACGGCTACGTGGATGCGCCGGCGTTTTCACCCGATGGCGCGCGCATCGCGTTTCTTTACGTGGAAGGGGCCACGCGGCCGGCCGGCGCCCTGGCGGCCATGAAGCCCTTTGCGGGCGTGATCGGCGAGGAGGGAATCGAGGTCCAGCGGATCGCCGTCGCCGCAACGGAGGCTCCGCAGCCGGCGGCGCCCACGATCGTCTCGCCTGCCAATCTGCACGTGTACGAGTTCGACTGGTCGCCCGATGCGAAGTCTCTCGCCTATATCGCCGCCGATCCGCCGGGCGAAAACAACTGGTGGGTGGCCAAGCTTTACACGCAGGCCATCGGCGCGGCGCCGCAGGCGATTCTTGCGCCGGCCGAAGTGGCCGGACCGCTGCACGGGCTGCAAATTGCCGTGCCCCGCTGGTCGCCGGACGGGAAGTCCATCGCCTTTATCGGCGGACTGATGAGCGACCAGGGAGCGACCGGCGGCGATCTCTACATCGTGCCCGCATCCGGCGGCGCGCCGCGGCGCTATGCCCAGGAGGGTGCGACCGTTGTCTGGTACCACTGGGACACCCTGGGGTTCATCGCGGGCACACGAGGCAAATTCTCCCTTGACGTTGACCTCACGGAATTGCGCGGCGGCTCGGTCCGCATCGTTCCCCCGGTCCAGGTCTCGGCGGCTGCTGTCTCGTCCGGTTCCGACGCGACCGCTGCCAAGGAGGAGTCCGCGGCGGGCGAGGAGGTCTTCGACGCCACCATCGGCGATGGGACGCTGGAATTCGCGCAGTCCGTGAGCTCCCAGGGCACGTCAGCTTTCATCCTGAGCTCCTTTTCCCAGCCGCCCGAGATCTGGGTCGATTCCGGAGGCAAGGCGCGTCAGCTTACGCACATCAACGAAGGGATCGAGCCGCAGTGGGGCCAATCGGTGTCTATGGAGTGGACGAGCGACGCGTTCCCTGTGCAGGGATGGCTCATCCTGCCCGAGAATTACGATCCCCGGCAAAAGTATCCGCTTCTGGTGGAGGTGCATGGCGGACCGGCTGCGGCGGTGGTTCCGCGCTGGGGCGTGGGCAGCCCGCTCAGCGCGGAGGCCTTTTCCGCGCTCGGGTATTTTGTGCTCATGCCCAATCCGCGCGGCAGCTACGGACAGGGCGAAGCGTTCACGCAGGCCAACCGCAGAGATTTCGGCTACGGCGACTTGCGCGACATTCTTGCCGGCGTGGACGCCGTGGAGGCGAAGTATCCCATCGATCCCAACCGCGTGGGCCTGGACGGCTGGAGCTACGGCGGATTTATGACCATGTTTGCCGTGACCCAGACGCACCGCTTCAAAGCAGCCGTGGCCGGGGCGGGGATCTCCGACTGGCTGAGCTATTATGGCGAAAATTCAATCGATCAATGGATGATTCCCTATTTCGGCGCTTCAGTCTATGACGACCCGGCGGTGTATGCGAAGAGCTCGGCCATCGATTTCATCAAACAAGCCCGGACGCCCACGCTGATGGTGGTAGGCGATCGCGACGGCGAGTGCCCCGCGCCGCAATCGTTCGAGTTCTGGCACGCGCTGCGCGACCTGCATGTTCCGACACGATTGGTGGTTTACCCCGGCGAGGGACATGGCTTTGTGAATCCGGAACATACCCGCGACGTATTGGAGCGCGCCGCCGCGTGGTTCGCGCGCTACATGCCGCCTGGTTCCTGAGCCGGTCCCGGGAGACGGATTTCTGCTCCCCATCCCGCGCCCGTGGAGTCTATGGAGGAA
>JASHUF010000112.1 GCA_030040175.1 Acidobacteriaceae bacterium | reverse complement strand
GGACAAGCTGGTTGCCGTGCTTACCGAGTATTGCCGTCTTCAGGTGCAGGCCGGGGCCGATGTCATTCAGATCTTCGATAGCTGGGTCGGCTCGCTTGCGCTGGCCGATTACCGCGCCTACGCGTTCGAGGCCTCGAAGCGGCTTGTCCGCGCCGTACAACAGATGGGCGTGCCGGTGATTTACTTCGGCGTGGAGACGGCGGGCCTGCTGGAGCAGATGGCGGCGACGGGCGCCGACGTGATCGGACTGGACTGGCGCCAGCCGCTGGACGTGGCCTGGCGTGCGGTGGGGCACGGTTGCGCGGTGCAGGGCAATCTCGATCCCATTACGCTGTTTGCGCCGGTGGAGATCCTGGAACTGCGCGTGAAGGAGATTCTGCGCGCGGCGGGCGGAAGGCCCGGACACATTTTTAACCTGGGCCACGGCATTGCGCCGGGGACGCCGGTCGAAAACGTGCAGGCGGTGGTGAGGATGGTGCACGCATACAGGGAACGAGGGAACGAGGGAGTAGGGAATAGGGAGTAGAGAGTAGAGACCGGGGTCAGGGATCAGGGGCTGAGGCTGGAAATGATTGCATAATTGGCTCTCAAATAGGGCACGAGTTTACAGGATGCCGAAAAACTCGATCGAAGGAGGTTTTGTAACAAGGGCCCGGCTTTAGCCGGGCCGCGAGGGCCGCATAAACATTGGGGCTTTAGCCCCTGAGGGAATGTTCTTCATAGCCTTAATCCATTGATGCAACCAGTTCCAGGGACGAGGGACGGATGGCCAAACAGGCGGTGTTATTGCTGGCGCATGGAACGCCGGAGACGGTGGAGCAGGTGCCGGAGTACCTGCGCAACGTGGTGAGCGGCCGGCCTGTGTCTCCGCACCTGATCGAAGAGATTCAGCACCGCTACGCGCTGATCGGCAAGAGCCCGCTGACTGAGATCACGCTGGAGCAGGCGCGGCTGGTGGAGAAGGAGTTGAACGGGGCGGGAGACGCACAATCCGATTTCCACACTGACGAGAAAGACGTCGTCAGGATGGGGTGCCCGAATCCCACCCTAAAGGCTCAGTCACCCCACGGACGAGGACCTGTCCGCGGGGACCCCGACCCCGTGTTGAGGATGGGGCACCCGAGTGGGGATGAGCGCGTGCGCGTGTACGCGGGCATGCGCAACTGGAAGCCGTACATTGCCGATGTGGTGAAGCAGATGCGTGCCGATGAAGTGGAAGAGGCGGCGGTCGTCTGCATGGCGCCGCAGAACTCGCGCACCAGCGTGGGGCTCTACCGGCGCGCGGTCGAAGCCGAGGCGCATGGACTGCGCATCGATTTTACCGAGGGCTGGGCGCGGCACCCGCTGCTCATCGAGGCTTTTGCGGAGCGGCTGCGGCCGGCATGGGTGAAGCTGACCGCAGAAACCGGCCAGCCGGTACCGGTGTTGATGACCGCGCACAGCGTGCCGAGGCGGACGGTGGAACCGGTTGCCGAGCAGCAGCAGGATTCTGTTTCCCACCCTGGCCGCAAAGACAAAGACGCGGCCAGGATGGGGCAACCGGCTCCAGAAGGGGTGGGGCACCCTGGTCAAGGCGGAGGGGGAGAGCCGCATTGGCCGGGCCGGGGCGTCGATCCGTATGCCGAGGAGGCGCGGCACACCGCCGAGCTGGTGGCTGCGCGCGTGCCGGAGATCCCCTTCTGGCGCTTCGCCTTCCAGAGCCAGGGGGCGAGCGGCGGCGAGTGGATTGGCCCCACTGTGGAACAGACGCTGGATGGGTTGGCGCGCGAGGGCGTGACGGCGCTCCTGCTCCAGCCCATCGGATTCCTCTGCGATCACGTGGAGATCCTTTTCGATGTGGACAGAGGGTTTCGCGGCTACGCGGCGAAACTTGGGATACGATTGGAGCGCCCCGAGTCACTGAATGCTTCGCGTACCCTGGCCAGAGCGGTTGCCGACCTGGCGCAAAAGGGTTTGGCCCGCCTGTCTGCCTGAGGGCCGAAGCAGGCAACTTGTGGCGATGGACATATTGCGGGGGGACCGGAGGCGTGCAGGAAGAGGGCGCGATCCGCAGGTGTTTCCCAAGGAGTTACAGGGGCTGGCCGGCGCCCGGTTTTTATGTTCCGGCACCGCAGCCGGATAGTAGAATGTTGGGTTCGCCCGGTTACCGGTTTTACTCCCACGCGCCGTGCTTGCCGGAGGCGTTCGTGCACCTGGGGTAGAGCGGGTAGAACCGGTACCGGCAGCGTTTTTCAGAGTTTCGGGGGAACTGACCCAAATCAGCCATTGCCGGCGGGGCACCCGCTGCTGTGAAGTGTGGCTATAGAGCTGCGGGACGAGTGTGTGCGCAAGACTTCCTTAGAGGAGACAGGAGCTTCAGAGTGACGCTTGGAAGCGGTTCCGACGCTGCATCCGGGTACGTAGGGCAAGCCGGAGCAACGGCGAAAGTCCGATGTCCCCATTGCGGCGCCGATCAGCCCCGCCGGCAGGAGCGCAAAGGATTTCTGCAGCAGAGGGTCTATCCGTTGCTCGGCTATTATCCCTGGTTATGCGGAGCGTGCAAGTCAACCTTTCTGATGCGGAGGCGCTACCGCAGAAAATCGAAAAAGAAAGAGTACACCGAATAGACGCGGGCTGGTCTCAGGAGCGCAGGAGATTGCGCGCGAGGAAGAACAGGTTGGCGGGCCGTTCGGCAAGACGGCGCATGAAATAGGGGTACCAGGCGCTGCCGAAGGGCACATAGACTCTGACGCGATAACCCTCCTTCACCAGCGCGCGCTGCAGATCGCGGCGGACTCCGTACAACATCTGAAACTCGAAGCGGCTGGGGCCGATGCCGCGCTCGCGGGCGCAGGCTTTGACCGCGGCCACCATGGCTTCGTCATGCGTGGCCAGGCCGTGGTAGATCGGGCTCGCGAGCAGAATGCGGCTCAGGTGGATGAAATTTCCGTCCACGTCGCGCTTGCGCGGGAAGGCGAGTTCAGGAGGTTCCTTGTACGCGCCTTTGCACAGGCGCACGCGGATGCCCGCGGCGAGGAGCTGCTCGATATCGGCCTGCGAGCGGTAGAGGTAGGCCTGGATGACCACGCCCACAGCGCCGCGCGTCTCCGTGCGCGCGTGCAGCCGGTACACGATGTCGAGCGTGAGCTGGGTGAGGCGCGAGTCTTCCATGTCGATGCGCACGAAATTGCCGAGAGAGCGGGCGTGCTCGACCAGCTCGCGCACAATGGTTTCCGCCAGAGCGGGCGAGAGATCGATACCCATACCCAGGCCCATCTGCGTGAGCTTGAGGCTGATGTTGGCGTCGAGTCCGCGTTCGGCGATGCGCTCGAGGACCTGGTGGTAGATTTGGGCGGCCTGGCGGGCTTCGGCTTCCGAGGTTACGCTCTCGCCCAGCGAGTCGAGGGTGACGGCCATACCCTGCGCGTTGACGCTTTCGGCGGCGCGCAAAGCGTCCTCGACCGTGAGGCCGGCGACGAAGCGCGAGCTCAGGCGCGCGCCCAGGCGCGATTGCTCAGAGAAGCGCCGCAGTGCTCGATTGCGGGAGAGAGCAATAAAGGCGGAGCGCAAAAGGGGCATGGGCGAACTCGGCCGCAGACGGCGCCGGGCGGGCCGGGCGGGCGCGCGGACAATTCAGTTTCGCATAGGGAGCCGAGGGCACGGAGCGGAGCTTGCGGAGTTAGAGCATCCGGAGGGCGAGACTGTTCCAGATTGAGCGAAGAACGCAGACAGTTCAACGCTGTTTAAGGTTTCCGTGCGCGGCGCAGGGGTATTCTACTCAGTTCCGGATGCGGGGTACAGGACACGCCGGACTCGGGAGCCGCGATGAGAAAGAAGTGGGGGATGAGCGTGGCGCTGGGGGTGTGTGCGGTTCTGTGCCCGGCGCAGAAGACGCCCGCGGCGAGGCGTGAGATTCCGGCGCTCCTGGTGAGCGACATTCATTTCGATCCGTTCTGGGATCCGGGGAAAGTGGCGCAGCTTCAAGCCGCACCGGCGCGCGGATGGACGGCGATTCTGGCTGCGCCGGACTCCGCGGACCGCGCGCAGCGCTTCGACGGCCTGGAGCAATCCTGCCATGCACGCGGCGTGGACACATCGTACCCCCTGCTCGCGTCGAGCCTGGGAGCAATGCGCGCGGATGCGGCGGGCGCGCGCTTCATCACCGTGAGCGGCGACCTGATTGCGCACTCGTTCGACTGCAAATACAAGACGCTGTTTCCGCAGGCAGCGCCGGCCGATTACCGGGCCTTCGTGGAAAAAACGATTGCCTTTGTGATGGGCTCGCTGCGCGAGAGTTTTCCCGGCGTGCCGGTCTATGCGGCGCTGGGCAACAACGACTCCGATTGCGGCGATTATCAGCTCGATGCGCACAGCGGCTTTCTGGCTGCGACGGGGAGAATCGTTGCGGCTGATTTTCCCGAAGCGGAGCGCAAGACCGCGGAAGAAGATTTTGCGGCAGGCGGTTACTTCAGCGCGGCGCTGCCCATACCGCACACGCGCATGGTGGTGCTGGACGACGTGTTCATGGCGCGCAAATACAAAACCTGCGCGGGCCAGCCCGATGCGCAAGCGGCAGCGAACCAGATTGCGTGGCTCAAGCAGCAGCTTGACCGCGCGCGGCGCGAGAAGGAAAAGGTCTGGGTGATGGCGCATATTCCGCCGGGCGTGGATCCCTACTCGACGGCGACCAAGAGCGGAAACATCTGCGCGGGCAAAGCGCCGCAGATGTTTCTTTCGTCGGAGGCCATGGCGGAGACGATCGCGCAATACGGCGACGTGATTCAGCTCGCCCTCTTCGCGCACACGCACATGGACGAGCTGCGGCTGCTGGCAGCCGCGGCCGGCGGCGAAGGCCGCGGGCCGGTGGCGGTGAAGATGGTTCCTTCAATTTCGCCGATTGACGGCAACAATCCCGCGTTCACAGTGGGCGCGGTCGATCCGGCGCCGGCGGCGCTTGCCGGCTATCGCGTTTTTGCGGCGTCGAACCAGAGCGGCGTGAATACGGCGTGGAGCGAGGAGTACGACTACGCGCAGGATTATCATGAGCCGGCGTTTTCAGCCGAATCCGTGGCGCATTTGATCGGCGAGTTCGGGGCCGATCCCGGGGCGCAGTCGCCGGTGAGCGAGCATTATCTGAGCCACTACTTTGCGGGCGCGGGCGCGCGGGATCTGGCGCCGTTCTGGCCGATGTATGTGTGCGCGCTGGACCATGATGAGCCGGAGGCGTACCGGGCGTGTGTGTGCGGGGAGAAGTAGCGCAGATCTGGTGGAGAGCGTCCGGTGGGAGTTCGTGGTTTCGCCGGTCCCGAAAGCGGGACCTGGGGCACCCATGTTCGTGCTCAATCCGGGCCGGCTGCGTGCGATAAGCTGGTGCGGATGGATTCTCCGAGGGAACGGCGAGCGGCGGCGCGCACAATCCGCGGCGTGCGGGCACGCTTTCAAGAGCCCGCCCGCCGTGCTGCGCTGGCTCTGCTGCTGGCTCTGCCGGCTGCTGCGGCCTCCGCGCAGGGGGGGCTTAATCCTGCGCTGCCGCTCACGCACCTGGATCACGGGCCGAATTCCGCGTGGGCCGAAGCGCAGCATTACGTGGTGCTGGTTTCGCTCGATGGGTTCCGGTGGGACTACGCGCGGCGCGACCACGCGACGCACCTGCTCGCCCTGGGCAGGCAAGGCGTGTGGGCGCCCGAAGGCATGCTGCCGAGCTACCCATCGGTCACCTTTCCCAATCACCTGACCATGATCACCGGGCTGTATCCGGAGCATCACGGCATTGTGGCCAACCATTTTTACGATCCCGCGCGCAAAGCGCACTTCTCGATGAGCGATGCGCAGGATGTGAGCGACGGCTCGTGGTATGCGGGCGTGCCCATCTGGAGCCTGGCCGAAAGCAGGGGCATGCGCACGGCATGCCTGTTGTGGCCGGGCGCGGAGGCGGAGATTGCCGGCGAACGGCCCACGTGGTACGCGCACTTCGACGAGAAGACGGAGACGAGCGGGCAGGGAGAGCAGGCGCGGATCGACGATGCGGCGGCGCTGTTGCGGCTGCCCGCCGAGGAGCGGCCGCATTTCATCGCGATCTATTATTCGGAGCCGGATCGTGAAGGGCACGAGCACGGGCCGGACGCGCCGGAGACGCGCGCGGCGGAGCTGAAAATGGATGCGCTGGTGGGCAAGCTGAAAGCGGCGCTGGACGCGACCGGATTGCCCATCGACCTGGTGGTGGTGAGCGATCACGGCACGGTGCGGCCGGAGGGCGGCTGGATCACGCTCGACCAGTTCGCGGATCTCAAAGGATTCGAGACCGAGGGCGCGCTGCTCTACGCGGAGAGCGAAGACGATCGCGCGCGGGTATACGAAGAGCTCAAGCGCGCCACTTCGCAGTTCATGGTGTACCGGCTCAGGAACGTGCCTGCCGAATTGCACTACAACGCGAATCCGCGCGCGGGCGATCCGGTGATTGTGGCCACAGGGCCTTACGCCGTTCGCGCGCATGCGCCCGCCGATGGAGACAGCAAGCCCCCGGCGGGGATGCACGGATTCGATCCGCGCGTTGTGCCGGAGATGAAGGCGAGCTTCTTCGCGGCGGGGCCGGATATTGTGGCCGGCAAAACGGTGGCGCCGTTCGAGAATGTGAATCTCTATCCATGGATGGCGCACATGCTGGGCTTGACGCCGCCGAAGAACGACGGCAGCCTGAATATTCTTTCCGGGACGCTGCGCGATGGCGGGCGCGATGATGGACTCGATGCGGGCAGGTAAACAGGGCGAGGGGCGATGAGCGGAATCCAAGGGAACGTTGTGCTGGGTATTGACGGCGGAGGCACGCGCACGCGCGCGTCGATTGTCGACTTGGGCCCGGGCGAGGGCCGCCGCGTGCTCGGACGCGCGGAGAGCGGATCGATCAAGCGGCTGCGCGTGGGCGCCGCAGCGGCGGAAGAAAATCTGCGCGCACTGCTTAAGGAGGTGTACGCGCAGGCGGCGGTTAAGAGCGTGCGCGCGGCCAGCTGCGGCGTAGCCAGCGCCTGCATGCCGGGAATTCCGGAGTGGATTGGGGCGGTGTTCAAGGATTTTCAGGTGGAACGCTCGGAGGTGGTGGGCGACGAGGTGATCGCGCTGGACGCGGCCTTCCAGGGCGGGCCGGGGATTTTGCAGATTGCGGGCACGGGCTCGAACACGGTTGGCCGCGCGCCGGACGGCAGCCGCGAAAGCGCGGGCGGATGGAGCTCGCGGCTGGGCGACGAGGGATCGGGTTACTGGATCGGGCTGCACGCGATCCGGCGCGCGCTGCATGCGTATGACCGCGAGGAGCCGACGAAGATTCTCGAACGCGTGGGCGCGATCTGGGGCACGCCGTCGCTCGACGAGCTGGTGAACGTGGGCGACGGCACGCCCGGACCGGACTTTGCCGCGCTGGCGCCGGCGATCAACGAGCTGGCCGAAGCGGGCGACGCGGTGGCGCTGGGAGTTTTGCAGCAGGCGGCCGCGGACCTGGCGCAGTTTGTCCTGCTGGTGCGCGCGAAGCTGAAACGGAAACATGGAATCGCGGGCGAGGTGCCTTTCGCGTGGACGGGCGGCGTGATCGAGAAGATGCGCCTGGTGCGCGAGGCATTTTTTGCGGCGCTTGCAGCGGGCGCGCCGGGGATGCCGGTGGGGCGGGAAGGGGTGGTGCCGCTCGAAGGAGCGCTGTGGCGCGCCGGAAGGCTGGCGGAGTGAGGCAGCGGTCTTCGCGACGGGGTCTTTTAGAAGTATCGAGAAGGTAAAGTCGGAGTTGCCAGTACTTCGGCAAGAACGTTCAATCCGCACTGGATACTACTTTGACTCGCTTCGATACTTACGGTATTTGCCGTTCTCGAAGCGATAAGTGGTTTGTGAACTATAGCTCCCGAATGCCAGCCCGCTCCGGATGTCTCTGAATCCGTGGTGCCTCAAGTCAAGAATGCTCAAGCCCAGACCGGCGGTCTTTAGCGCCAGTTCGTAGTGCGCGCCAACCTGGCGAAACACCCAAAACCAGCCAATACCCTCGACGCTGTGAAAGCACATAAGACGATTTCCTTGCGCGAGGGGCAACACAATCAGGTCCGTCTCGTCAGGTCTGCCCAAATGGATTTCCGAGGCCACGAACCACGAAGCCAGGGAGGATTCTGACGCGATGGGATTCTCCTTCCTACATGCGACGACCTCGCTGTCCTGCGCGAGAATCTGTAATACAGAATCGGGCAAAGGGACGGGACGAGTGATCTGACTGGAGGGATCGGCGTCGAACGAGGTTTGCTCTTCCTCAGTTTTTCCCCAGGCTCCGGAGGATTCGAGCAAAAGGAAAAGGCAGGACCCCAGCATGAGGCGTCTCCACAGAAAAAGAGGCATGTAGCGAGGATACGATGAGGGGACGGCCTGATTTGCTCAAGACAACAGCAGGTCCTTCGACTACGGCTGCTCGCGCGGCCTCCGCTCAGGATGACGGTCGGGTTTGGGTCTGCGCCTTCCCACCCATTCCCCAAGAGCGGCGCATGGATGGAGCCCTCGCGCTTATTGCTGAATCAGCTCTCCTTCGTGGATCGAGGCGAGGAGCTTGCCCTGTGCGTCCACGGCGACGAGGTTGGCGGGTGCGCCGATTTTGATGGAGCCGGGCGCGAGCAAGCCGGTCTGGTCCGGAATGCCGGTCGAAAATCCGAGCATCGCGGCGGGGTTGACGGTGAGCAGGCGCAGGGCCTCGTCGAGCGGCGCGCCGGTGAAGGCGATGAAATTCTGGAGGGCGCGGTCGAGGGTGAGCACGCTGCCGGCGAGGACGCCGCGGGCCATGGCGCGGCCGTTGGCCACCTGCACGGCAAAGTTGCCCAGGGTGTACTCGCCGTCGGGCATGCCGGCCGCGGCCATGGCGTCGGTGATGAGGATGGCGCGCTCCGGTCCTTTCAAGCGCCACCAGAGATCGACAATTTCGGGCGCCACGTGGATGCCGTCGCAGACCAGCTCCGCGTAGAGCGTGCGCGTGGCGAGAACCACGCCCAGGATGCCGGGCTCGCGGTGGTCGAGCGCGCGCATGGCGTTGAAGGTGTGCGTTGCGCTGACGGCTCCGGCGGCGAGGGCGGCGCGGGTGTCGGCGGCTTTGGCGTCAGAATGGCCGACGGACACGCGGACGCCGCGTTGGGTCGCGTGGGCGGCGAGCTCGATGGCGCCGGGGAGCTCCGGCGCGACTGTCATCAGGCGCGCGTGGCCGCCGGCGGCTTCAAACAGCTTGTCGAAAGTGGCGAGGTCGGGTTCGAGCAAATATTCTTTCGGCTGCACGCCGCGCTTGGCGTGGGAGAGAAACGGTCCTTCGAGATGAATGCCGATGGGGCGCGCGGCGCGGTTGTCGGCGTCGAAGGCTTCGGGGTGGTCGATGAGGCGGGCGAGGCCGTCGAGGGCGCGGAGGGTCATGTCGAGCGGGGCGGTGACGGTGGTGGCCAGGAAGCTGCCCGTGCCGCGCGCGGCGAGAAAGCGGCCGATGGTGCGGAGAGCTTCGGGCGTGGCTTCCATCACGTCGTGGCCGGCGGCGCCGTGGATGTGCACATCGAAAAATGCGGGCGCCAGCGTGGCGGCGGGGAAGTCGAGGTCGCCGGGCGAGGTTGCGCCAGGCGCTTTGCCCGCCGCGCGGGAGAGGATCGACGCGATGCGGCCGTCTTCGATTTGGAGAATGGGGTTGTCGAGGAGTTCCTTGCCGTTCCAAAGACGGGCCGCCGTGATGGTGGGCATGGAGCGATTATCGCAGGGGGAGCAGACAGCGGAGTTAGCGGTGCCAGCGGAGTGAGCGGAGTTAGAACGGGCACTTACGGCATTTTCTGAGTTACTGTGTCCTTTTCATGTCCTCGTAAGGTCGCCGCTCCCTGTTGGTCGCGTCGACTCTGCCTTCCGTCTTCGGGATACAGCTACTCAGAAAATGCGTTAGCGGGTTGGCGTTCGTGCTTTCCCAGGTCTGAAAATCCAGACCTGGGGCACCCGGCCCGCGACTGGAGATTCACGTCCCTCGTTCTCTCGTTCTCTCGTTCTCTCGGTCCCTTGTTCCCCCTCTAACGGTACTTGCGCAGGACGCCGAGGACGCGGCCCTGGATGGCGACCTGGGCGGCGGGGACGTAGATGGGCTCCATCTCCACATTGGCCGGTTGCAGGCGCACGACGTTGCCCTCGGAGAAGAAGCGCTTGAGAGTGGTCTCACTGCCGTGGACGAGGGCGACGACGATCTCGCCCTGGCGCGCGACCTTGGTGCGCTCCACGAGGACGTAGTCGCCGTTGATGATGTGCTCGTCGCGCATGGAGTCGCCGCGGACTTCGAGGGCGAAGACGTCGCGGTTGCCGACCACGTCGTGGAGGGAGATGGTTTCGGGGGTCTCCATCTGCTCGACGGGCAGGCCGGCGGCGATGCGGCCCGCGAGGGGGAGCTTGGCGCTGGAGCGGGTGCGCGCGCCGGGAGGCAGCAGATCAATGGACCGGCTGCGGTTGTGCACGCGGTCGAGCATGCCCTTCTTCTCAAGGTTGGTCACGTGCTTGTGTACCGTGGCCAGGCTCTTGAGCCCCATACCGCGCGCAATCTCCTCAAACGAGGGCGAATAGCCATTGCGCGCCACAAATGCTTCCAGGAAGTCGAGAATCTCTTTTTGCCTGCGTGTAACCGCCATGGGCGCATTATAGCGAATAAAAAGCGAATTGAGTCACTTATTTTTTTGACAATCGGGTTTACTGGGAAGGAACCATCAGCAAGTTAGCCAGTCAGCAGGCTAACACCCGGGCACTAGGGTTGGTTGCATCCATGGCCTCAGGCGGTTGGGTAGGGTCCCTCAGGGGCTAACGCATTTTCTGAGTAGCTGTATCCCGAAGACGGAAGGCAGAGTCGACGCGACCAACAGGGAGCGGCGACCTTATGAGGAAATGAAAAGGACACAGTAACTCAGAAAATGCCGTAAAGCCCCAACGTTGATGCGGCCTTTGCGGCCCGGCTCAAGCCACCCCAGCGACGAAGACCTGTCGCTGGGGGCCCCGGGAAGCCGGGCCCTTTTACAACGCCATGTATGCAACCGGTTCTAGAATCGGAATCATGATTCTGGAAACCTTTCCGGTGGGGTTGTTGCAGTGCAACTGCACCATCCTGGGCGACGAGGAAGCGGGCGAGGCCATCGTGATCGATCCCGGCGACGAGGTGGAGCGGATCGAGCGGCGGCTGACGGAGCTGGGCCTCGTGCTCAAGCAGATTCTCATCACGCACGCGCACATCGACCACATCGGCGGGGCGGTGAAACTGAAAAGGCTGACCGGCGCGCCGATCTTTCTGAACGAGGCGGATCTCGAGCAGGTGAAGATGATGGCGGCGCAGGCCAAGTGGGTTGGGGTGGCCACGCCGGAGACGGCGGCGCCGGACGCCCACCTGGCCGACGGCATGACCGTGGGTCTCAAGCGCTATCCGGCACAGGTGCTGCACACGCCCGGGCACACGCGCGGGTCGGTGTGCCTGCACTTTGTGCCGCTGCAGTTGCTCTTTGCCGGCGACACGCTGTTTGCCGGGAGCATCGGGCGGACGGATCTGCCGGGAGGGAATTACGGGCAGATCCTCGATTCGATCCATGCGCGGCTGCTTCCGCTTCCGGGCGAAACGAAAGTGATTCCTGGCCATGGGCCGGCGACCAGAATTCAGGATGAGCGCAAAAGTAACCCCTTTTTGATTTTGCGTTGATTTTCATTTTACATAAATCATTAAAAATCATTAATTTGTTAAAGATAGTTCAACGATTACCTGAGCTCATTACCCAGTAATATTACTGCGCTGATTCTTGTGCAAATAGTCAACCAGACCTCTTACGCCGGCGCGGAATTCAGCGAGTGGCGGGAGCAGGCTGAGGACGAGCCAGCCGGAATCCGGAAGGCCGAAAAAGTAACCGGGATGGACGCAGACGCCGCGCTCCAGGAGGGCCAGAACCGTGGCCTCGCCGGGCGCGAACGCGGGAATGCGCAGCACGGCGTACCAGCCGCCCTCAACATCGAGACGCTGGGCGAGGCGCTCGGTTGCCGGGATGCCGGCGAGTTCCGCATCGAGCGCGGCGAGGTTGGCGGAGACGCGCTCCCGGATCTGTTGCTGGATTGCGGACCCGCCTTCGAGCCAGGCCGGCAGGGCGCACTGGATGGGCGCGTTCATGGAGAGGAAGGTATCGGCGACGATCTCGAGGCGGGCGAGGGCTTTTTCCTGGTCTTGGACCGGGCCAGTCACCGCGATCCACGCGGCCTTCATCTGCGGCAGGCCGGCGATCTTGCTCAGACCGCTGACGACGAAGACGGGGACGCCGGCGAGGAGGCCGTCGAATCCGGAGGCGAAGGTGCGGACCTTGTTACCCCCTCGCTCCCCTGCTCCCTTGCTCCCTGTTTTCTTGTTCTCCCGGTCCCTTGATCCCTCGTTCCCAATCATCGGGTAGTCGAGGAAGACCTCGTCGACGATGAGGGCGAGCGCGTGCTCACGGCAAAGGCGGGCCAGCTCCTCGACCTCCCAGGGCTTGATGAAGTGGCCGGTGGGGTTGTTGGGATGGACGAGGACGAGGGCGCGGGTCTTGGGTGTAAGGGCGCGCCGAAAGCCTTCGGGGTCGATCTGCCAGCCGTGGGCGTAAACCAGCGGCGCGGGTTTGAGGCGCACATCGTCGAGGTCGGCGAGGAAGTCGAAGAGCGGATAGCCGGGCTGAGGGACGAGGATTTCTTCGCCTGGATTCAGGAGCAGGCGGAAGAGATAGCTGTAGGCCTCGCTGGTGCTGGTGGTGAGGATGATCTGATCCGGATCGACGGCTGCGCCGCGGGCGGCGTAGTAGGCGCAGACGGCCTGGCGCGCGGCGAGGCTGCCGCGGGGCTGGGGATCGTAGTCGAGGGCGCGGGGATCGCGGAGGGCGTCGAGCAGGTTCGCAGGGTAGGCGAATCCGCAGCGGGTGGGATTGGAGGCGGTGAGATCGGCGAGGGGCAGGCCGGCGGCGAGACGCTGGCGGTGGGCGCGGGCGAGCGCGGTTTCCTCCGTGTTCCAATTCGTGCGCTGGGAGAAATGCATTTTGACGTTCTTCTGAAAGGGATGAAGCAAATGCAGGTCGTTCGACTCCGGTCGTCCGCTCACCCCACGGACGAAGACCTGTCCGTGGGGACCCCGAGCGCTGCGGCCGATCTTCGCTCAGGATGACAGATAAAAATGTGACGCAGCGAATTCGAGGAGCCCCGGGGCCCCTGTATTGGTCGTGCACAATGGAGGTGGGCGCCCCTTTCCACCATACACGGGCGCGATGAACGGGGCGGGGAGGCGGATTGGCGCTGCGGGCGGTGGTCTTCGACTTTGGGATGGTGTTGACCGGGCCGCCGGATGCGCATGCGCGCGCGCAGTTGCTGCGCATGACGGGCCTGAGCGAAGAGGCGTTTGAGCGGCTCTACTGGGCCGACCGGCACGCTTACGACGAGGGCCGGCTCACGGGCTTGCAATTTTGGGAAAAGCTATGCGCGGGGGCGGGGTTGAAGTTCGACGCGGAGACGATTGCCGAGCTGAACCAGTGGGACGCGCGCATGTGGACAACGCAGAATCCGGCGATGGTGCGGTGGGCTGCGCGGGCGAGGGAATGCGGGCTGAAGACGGCGGTGCTCTCGAACATGGGCGACAGCGTGCACGCGAGCATCATGCAGGCGTTTCCGTGGCTGAAGGATTTCGACGCGCTGGTGTGGAGTTACGAGCTGGGATTGGGCAAGCCGGACCCGCGGATTTACGAAGAGGTTTTGCGCAGGCTGGCTACGCGCGCCGAGGAGACGTTGTTCCTGGACGACAAGGCGGCGAACGTGGAGGCGGCGCGGGCGCTGGGGATGCGGGGCCTCGAGTATTCGACGGTGGAGAAGCTGAGGGCTCAGCTAATCGCCGTAGGCCTTGATCGAGAGCTTCCCCTGCCGGAGTGAGGGAAACGAGTCAGCGAATCCGTGTTGGGATCGTGCTGTCCCAGGTCCCCCAATGCGAGGGACCCTTCGGCAAGCTCAGGGCAGGCTCTGGGGCACCCGTTTTTCCCGGCTCGAGAAAATTCGCGCGTCAGGATTTGAGGCCGAGGCCGACGAGGTTGGCGGCGGCGATGATGACCAGCACGCCCACCCACAGCAGGCGGACGGGACGCGAGCCCACGCCCTTCCACTCGCCCAGAGCGAGGCCGACGAGGCCGCCGCAGAGGACGTAGATGCTCATGTGCAGCATCCAGTTCACGTAGGCCAGGCGCGCGGGAATATTGGCTTCGCCCCAGGCGTAAAAGAAGAACTGGAAGTACCACATGATGCCGCCGGCGGCGGCGAGGAGCCCGTTCTTGACGAGGACGGGGCCGGGCTGGCCGAGGTCCGCGCGCAGCGAAAGGCGCGGGAGCGCGCCCAGGCGGATGAAGCAGTAGGCCATGTTGATGACGGCGCCGCCGCCCATGATGAAGACGTAACTGGGCAGACGCGCGTAGAGCGGGTTGACGCCGAGGCGGAGGGCGGCGTCGCGCATGGGTGTGGCCGCGTCGAGACCGAAAGAGAATCCGGAAGAAAAGATGCCGCAGAGGACGGCGAGGGTGAGACCGAGGGCGACGTTGAACTCCTCCACCCGGGCGCCGAGCTCGATCTCTTTGAGGTGGCCGGCGTAGGAGACGACGGCGACGCCGAGGAGCGCGACGACGATGCCGGCCATGGTGAACAGGCCGCTTTGCGTGTGGAAGAGCGTGGCGCTCTGGCCGTGAATCAGCGGAGGCACCAGCGTGCCCACGACGAGGGTGACGCCGATGGCCACGCCGATGCCGAGCGACATGCCGAGATGACGCATGGTGAGCCCGTAGCTGACATTGCCTACGCCCCACATGGCGCCGAAGAGGGCCACCTTGAGCAGAAGGTGAGAGCTGAAGCCGTCGTAAAAGCCGGTGAAATCGGGCAGCAGAAACAGGGCGAAGCCGAAGGGCAGCAAGATCCAGGAAAAAAAGCCGGCGATGGCCCAGGTGGTCTCCCAGGACCATCTTTTGACCTTTTCGATGGGCGCGTAGAAGCTGGCGGCGCAGGCCGCGCCGAGGGTGTGCCATCCGATTCCGGCGAGAATGACGGGCGCAGCGACGATTTCTGCTGTGGATCGGGCGAGGGGCAGAGTTCCGGGCAGGGACAATGGGCGTTCCTCATTTGAAAAATGTTCCAGGCTGGACCAAGGTATGCAAGGCGGGCGTGCGTTGTCAAGGAACAATGCACTTGGGCGCGGGGGCTGCGCACATGCGACGCCCAGGGGGCACGCAATGCCCACGCACGTTTCCACGCCCGGGGAGCCTCGCGACTACACTCACGTCTACACTCAATATCTATGGAGTTGTGTCTTTTTGTGGCCACCACCAGCCTTGGGAAGTTGCGGGACTTTCGCGCGGCGGCGCAGGCGCACGACCTGGAGATTGAGCCGCTGCCGAACCTCGGGGAGATTCAGGCGCCGGCGGAGGATGGCGCGACCTTTGCGGCCAACGCCACGCTCAAGGCCATCTACTACTCGCGGTTTGCGCGCGGGGCGCTGGTGCTGGCGGACGACTCGGGACTCGAGGTAGACGCGCTCAACGGAGCGCCGGGCGTGCGCTCGGCGCGGTTTGCGGCCGACCAGGGGATGGTGGACTCGCCGGACGCGAACGACAACACCGACGTGTGGAACAACATTGTGCTGCTGCAGAAAATGGAGGGGATTGCCTATGCACAGCGCACGGCGCGCTACCGCTGCGTGCTGGCCGTGGCGCGGGACGGCGTGCTGCTGCACACGGCGGAGGGGTCGGTGGAAGGAATCATAGTGGATGCGCCGCGAGGGACAGGCGGATTTGGATACGATCCGCTGTTTTATCTGCCGGAGCTCGACCGCACCATGGCGGAGATCGATCTGGTGACCAAGCTTTCGCTGAGCCATCGCGGGCGGGCGCTCCAGGCGCTGCTGCCCAGGCTGGGGTAGGTTGTTCCGCATTGTGCATTCGCAGCGGGAAACCGAGCGCTCGTGCCTTGACGGGGTCCACTCAGGACTCGAATAATGCATTGGAAGTAAAGCACGATATCCCGTCTCGCCATCCGATACTGCTCCTGTTCTTGCGCAGCCGGAGCCGCGAAAAGCGCGGGAATCGCGTGCCCGGCGCCATCTGGCAATCGTCATCGAGGAGCCTTCAGCAGCCATGGCCACACTTCAGTCCCCAACTCCGCCTGCGGTTGCCCGCGGCGTGCCGCCGCTCCGGGCAGGCCAGGGCTGGAGCTTCGTATGGCGCAGGCTGCACTCGCTGCTCGGCGTGATTCCCATCGGCGCGTTTCTCGTGGAGCATCTGCTCTCGAACTTCGAGGCGCTCAAGGGGCCGATTGCGTACGGGGACCAGGTGAAGTTCCTGAACAATCTGCCGCTGGTGCGGGTGCTCGAGTGGGTGTTCATCTTTCTGCCCCTGCTCTATCACGGCGTTTACGGGGTCTCCATCTGGATTCGCGGCAAATCGAACGTGGTGTATTATCCGTGGGCCGGCAACTGGATGTATGTGGCGCAGCGCTATACGGGGCTGGTTGCGTTTGCCTATATTGCCTACCACGTGGCCACGCAGCGCTTCCTGGGCGTGAATCTGCCGGAGCACCCGTATGCCGCGTTTCTCAAGGTGCACAACGAACTGATGCACCCCTGGGCGCTGGCGGTTTACGTGATCGCGATGATCGCCATCTGCTGGCATTTTGCTTACGGCGTGTGGCTGTTCGCGGCCAAGTGGGGCATTACGCCCGGTGAAAAGGCGCGGCGGCGGTTCGGGTGGGTGTGCCTGGCCGGAGGCGTGACGCTGTGCGTGATGGGCCTGATGAGCATCTGGGCGTTCCTGGGGCCGTTGCCTGCGAATACGCCGTCGGGGTTTTGACGGACAGGGAAGCGTGACGAACGCGCAATGGCCGGGCGCGTTGGCTGGATGGGATTGAGAGGGAAACCGTTCGATGGCGAACCCGAAGATCATCGTAGTGGGCGGAGGGCTGGCGGGGCTGGCCGCGGTGATCAAGATCGCCGAGGCCGGCGGAACGGTGGACCTGTTTTCGATCGTTCCCGTGAAGCGCTCGCACAGCGTGTGCGCGCAGGGCGGCATCAACGCAGCCAAGAACCTGAAGGGCGAAGGCGACACCACCGCGCAGCACTTTGACGACACCATCTACGGCGGCGATTTTCTGGCCAACCAGACGCCGGTGAAAGCCATGTGCGAGGCGGCGCCGGCGATTATTGATCTTTTGGATCGCATGGGCGTGCCCTTCAACCGCACGCCCGAGGGTCTGCTCGACTTTCGCCGCTTCGGCGGCACGCTTTACCACCGCACGGCGTTTGCGGGCGCGACCACGGGCCAGCAGCTGCTCTACGCGCTGGACGAG
>JASHUF010000111.1 GCA_030040175.1 Acidobacteriaceae bacterium | reverse complement strand
CACGCAACACGCCGGCGGCGGCAAGGCCAACCAATACTTCATGCGTGGCTTCAATCTCGACCACGGCACGGACATCGCCATCTTCCTCGACGGCATGCCGCTCAACCTGCCATCGCACGCGCATGGCGAAGGCTACGCAGACATGAACACCGTTATTGCGGAGTTTGTGGAGCGGGTAGATGCCGAGAAAGGCCCGTATTACGCAGATGTCGGGGACTATGGTTCGGCGGGAAATGCCCAAGTCGTGTACTACAAAACACTGCCTCGGAACTTCGTCCAGGCCGACGGCGGAATGTACCAGTTTGCGCGGTTTGTCTTCGGCGTCTCGCGCAAGTGGGCCAAAGGCAGTTTGCTGTACGGGGGAGAAGCCTATCACGACGGCGGCCCATGGGTGCATCCGGACAATTACTACAAATTCAACGGCCTTATGACTTATAGCCATGGCGGAGACGAAAGCGGATTCAGCATCACGGCCCGCGGCTACGCTGGAACCCGATGGAACTCAAGCGATCAGCTCCCCTATACCGCGATTCCCGTCGTCGGCTTCTTCGGGGCACTGAATCCGGAAGACGGTGGTCACTCCCATCGTTACAGCTTGCAGGGCGAGTGGCATCACCAGGGCGCAAATTCACAGACGAGAATCATGGCTTACGGATTCTATTACGATCTCAATCTGTTCTCTGACTTCACCTATTATTTGGTCGACCCATATAAGGGTGACCAGTTCGAACAGCAGGACAGGCGTTGGGTTGCTGGGTTCGACGTGCGCCATACGATTTTCAGTGAGTGGCACGGACGCAGGGTGGAAACCACATTCGGCATGCAAGTCCGGAACGATTGGATTCACAACGGACTTTATCGGACGGAAGACCGGGTGCGTACGGACAAGACCGACTATACCGCCAACTATCAAGGGGACTGCGACTCGAACGGTGACTGTTCCAACCTCGATCAGGTCGCGGTGTTGCCCGCGGCCACGGACTTGAACAAATTTACGGAGACGATTGGAAGTCCCTGGGTTTCAAGCAAGATTCAGTGGGCAGAAAGATTGCGCTCGGTCCTGGGCCTGCGCGGCGACTACGGCAAAGGGATCATCACTAGCTTTAGCAACCCCACCAATCCCAACTACCCCTTTGATCCCTATCAGCCCAACTTCAATCCCAATACCCACCAGTCGATCGCCAAGTTCCTGCCCAGTCCCAAAGCGAGTTTGATCTTCGGGCCGTGGAAGGATACGGAGTTCTATGTGCAGGGCGGATTCAGTTACCACACCAACGATGTGCGTGGTTCAACCCAACTGTACGAACCGGTTTCGCCGGACTACCCGTACTACAACACGCCGAACCCCATCAAAATCCCCTTCCTGGTCCAAACCAAAGGTGCGGAAGCCGGCGTGCGCACTGTGGCCGTCCCGCATCTGCAAAGCACGGTTGAGATCTGGTATCTGCACAGCAATTCCGAACTGCTGCAGGATGGGGACACGGGAGGCACGACCCCTTCCTTTGAATCGAGCAACCGCTACGGCATCGAAGTTGGAAACTACTACACGGCATCGGAACATTGGGTCCTCGATGCTGACCTCGCGGACTCCCGCGCCATTTTTGCCCAGGACGATCCGTACGATTCGACGTTTTACACCCAGACGTCAGCAGGACCTCAGCTGTGCTCAAGAAATTCCAACTGCTTCGGGCTGCTTCCGACCGGGTCCACGCCCACGGGCGTAGTGACACCTGCAACCGTCAGCTACGGGAACAGCGGTTACCTGCAAAATCAGTACGGCAAGGAGGTGCCCGAAGCGGTTCGCTGGGTGGTCGCAGCGGGCGCCACTGCGCAGGATTTCAAAGGCTTTTCGGCGAGTCTGCGCCTGCGCTACTTCGGGCCCCGCCCTTTGACGTCCGACGCGCTGTATAAGTCGCCCTCAACGGCTTTGGTCAACCTGCAGGCAAGGTATCGATTGAACAAGAACTGGAGCCTCGTGGGCGAAGGGCTCAATGTGCTCAACCGTCGGGATCACGACGTAGACTACGCTTATGTATCGCAAATCACTCCCGCAGCCGGGCTGGGTCTGCCGGCAACTCCGCCAATCACGTTAGCTGGGCAGGAGCAGGTTGCGAGCGTTGTATATGCCAACGCGGCATTCACAAGGGTGATGCATCCCGTCGAACCGATTCAGGCGCGATTCACCCTGCGTTACAGTTTTGGTCGTTGAAGCAAACGGTAGTGGGTCAGTTTGAATAGGCCATCCCTCAAGGGCTAGCGCATTTTCTGAGTAGCTGTATCCCGAAGACGGAAGGCAGAGTCGACGCGACCAACAGGGAGCGGCGACCTTACGAGGAAATGAAAAGGACACAGTAACTCAGAAAATGCCGTAAAGCCCGCGCACAATTTCCGCCAGCTTTCGGCACCACTAAAGAGCTTGCTGAAAAATGGCAGTTCGCGGGGACCGAACGCTATGCCAAGGTAGGTCGCAAGCACAGCGCTCGCACCGGAAGCACAGCGCGTGAAATCTGGAAATTGATGGAGCAAGGAAATGGGAAAGAGGAACACGCCGCTTGAGGATGTTCCCCAATTGTTCCCGCGGCTTAAATCTCTCGTTTGTAGTTTCCGCTAAGTTGTTTAGGATGTGGTGGCCAGGGACGGGATTGAACCGCCGACGCCGGCCTTTTCAGGGCCGCGCTCTACCACTGAGCTACCTGGCCTCAGTGCGGACTTGATCCGGTTGCAAATTCCTGCGCGGGTTCCGGCCGAGCCGGCTCAGGTGGGAAGGTCCACGAACAGTACGATGCAACAACTCGATCAGTATACCAAGCCTCGACAAGCCCAACCAGGACCTGTCGTGCGCTCCACCCGTGCTCTACACTGGGAGGCAATCATGCGCCGGCTTTCCTTCTCTTTCGCACGTCGCGGGTTGGCTCTCGCTGCGGTGGCCGCGCTTGGCGGCTGCGCGCACCGGCAAAACACTGATCCGCCGCCCACCCGCGCCGAGCTGCGCACTGCGCTCATTTACGAAGCCAATCTCCACCAGGGCCCGGAAGCGCTGCGCGCCTTCCTCGCCGATTTTCCCAAGGGCGCCGATCTCCACGTGCATCTCTCCGGCGCCGTCTATGCGGAGACTTTTATCCGCGACGCCGGCGAAGACGGTCTTTGCGTCGATTCGGTTGCGCTCAGTTTCGTCAAGCCTCCCTGCACCGGGAAATTGATCCCCGCCAAAGCCCTCTCCGGCAACATCACGCCCGCCAACCAGGCGCTTTACGACAAACTGATCGACTCGTTTTCCGTGCGCAGCTTCGCTCCCACCCCCGGCGGCTGGAGCGAGCACGACCAGTTCTTCAGCGCCTTCGACCGCTTCGCGGGCCTCAGCGGCAGCCATCTCGGCGAGTGGGTCGATGAGATCGCCGGCCGCTCGGCCGCGCAGAACCAGCAGTACCTTGAGCTGATGCACACACCCGTGTTCACCCACGCTGCGCAGATTGCCCACGACCTGGGTTGGAACGCGCAGCTTGCCGCCGCCGATCCCCAGGCCTTCGCGCGCTTCCGCCAGCAACTGCTCAGCCGCGGCCTGCGCGACGAGGTCGCGGCCGACCGCAAGGAAGTGCTGGACGCGGAAACCCGGCGCAAGCAGCTTGAGCGCTGCGGCACGCCGCAAGCCGCGCCCGCATGCCAGGTGGAAATCCGCTATCTTTACCAGGTTCTTCGCGGCTTCTCACCGGAGCAGGTCTTCGCGCAGGCGCTCCTGGGCTTTGAAACCGTCGCCGCAAGCATGAACGCGCACGACTCAACCTGGGTGGGCATCAACTTCGTGATGCCGGAGGACGGCTTCATTTCCATGCGCGATTACACGCTGCACATGAAGATGCTGGACTATCTCCACTCCGTTTACCCGCAGGTTCACATCTCGCTGCACGCGGGCGAGCTCGCCGAAGGTCTCGTGCCGCCCGAGGGGCTCCGCTTCCACATCCGCCAGGCTGCGGAGCTGGGCCATGCCGAGCGCATCGGCCACGGCGTGGACGTGATGGACGAAGACGACGCGCGCGGGCTGCTCCAGGAGCTCGCCGGCCGGCACATCATGATCGAGATCAACCTCAGCTCCAATGAAGGCATCCTCGGCGTCTCCGGCGATCGCCATCCCTTTCCTGTTTATCGCTCGGCACACGTGCCCGTCGCGCTCTCCACTGACGACGAAGGCGTGAGCCGCATCGATCTTACCCACGAGTACGTGCGCGCCGCGCTCGACTACAACCTTACCTACCGCGACCTGAAGCAACTGGCGCGCACCGGCATGGAACACGCCTTTCTTCCCGGCGAGAGCCTGTGGGCTGCGCCGGACAACTTTTCAACGCCCCTGAGCGCCTGCCGCGGCCAGGCTCCCGGCGGTGAGGATCCCCCGCCGGCGTGCAAGGCATTTCTCGCTTCGAGCCAGAAAGCCGCGGCGCAATGGGAGCTCGAGCGGCGCTTCACGGCCTTTGAAGCGAGATTTCAGGCCGTCACATTCGGGAGCCTCCTGCATGGACAATGAACGCATCCGCACCATCTGCATGGCCTTCCCGCATGTGGCAGAGACGGTCAACTGGGGCCACCATCTGGTCTATTGGGCGGGCGACCGCGACCTCGGCGGAAAGATGTTCGCCATGACCGACCTCGATGGCACCGGGACCGGTGTGCTCTGGTTTCATGCGGGCGCGGAGCGGTTCCATGAACTGCTGGAGGTGGAAGGTATCATCCCCGCGCCGTAGCTTGCCAAGGCGCACTGGGTCACGCTCGAGCGCTGGGACGCCCTGCGTCCGCGCCAGATTGAGGACGAGCTCCGCCGCGCCTACGATCTCGTACTGGCCAAGCTTCCGCCGCGCACAAGAGCCGTTCTCGGCATGCAGGAAAAGGAGCGCGCCCGCGTGATGCGCGGCCGGAAGATGCGGGCCTCTGCGCGGGCCAAACCCGGGCCGCGTCAACGCAGACCGCAAAAGAGTTCCTGAGCCGCGAAGAACGAACGGATTTGCTGCGGCATTCCGCTAGCGCCCGGCGACGAAATACACAACTACGGCAAACAGTAAAAGGCACAATACGAGAACCTCTTCCAACTTCGCCGCCGGCTCCGCCCAATCGGTTTCAGAGTCGAAAGAATTGTTTTGTGCAGGATGCCTGGGGTTATAGCGGATCGTCATCTTTTCACCCGCCTCGACCTTTTCCGGCGAGATCGTCGTCCCCTCGTAATCCCTCCCATCCACCCTGTAAGCGAATGTCACCGCGTATCCGCCGATCCACGGTTCTTGCTTGGATTGATACCTCAAGGGATTGGTAGCTACACACCCGATGACCTCGGCCTCCGCCTCCCGCCAGCCCCGCTTGCGCAGCCAGCCGAAAAGAACATCCATGCGGCCGCAGACCTTCTCCCAGGGCGACCGCCGGAGGTCTTCTATGTCGATGTTCCTGCTCTCGTTCATACCGTCAACAGCCGATGCGCAAGCTGGTGAATGAAGCCACTCTAGGAGAACTCGGGAAATCGCAGCAATCACACTCTTTGGGTACTGTCAGCTAAGGCCTACTGTGGGGGAACTTTTCGCCGCCAGTTGCGTACGGATGGATGGCCGCCGTCGCGGGCGGCTCGCGCCTATGGTCAAGTTTCTGCTCTGGTGCATTCTTCTGGTGCTCTGCTGGCCGCTGGCGCTCGCGGCCCTGGCTCTTTATCCGCTGGTCTGGCTGGTCCTGTTGCCGTTCCGCATCGTGGGCATCGCCGTGGGCGGTGCGCTCGAGCTGGTGGCGGCCATCCTCTTTCTCCCCGCCCGCCTGCTGAAGGCAATCTGACGAGCCTGCGCCCCCTTGGGCGGCGCGGCGCGTGGCCCTGGCCAGCAACTTCGGGTTCGCCGCGAAAACTCCTCCCCGCATGGCCCTGCGTCTAATCGAACTGGGGTTTCTCGCGCAGGCATGGAGCCCTTACTCTGGAGACAGGCGCGGATGCGGGCCCATTGCATCGCGGCGGTTTCCGCTCTTTTCTCTGCTTCGGAAGGGAGTCTTCATGCGTAGAATCTGGCCGGCCATGGTTCCAACCCTTATTCCAACCCTTGTTCCAGCCCTGGTTCCAGCCCTGGTTCCGGTTGTGCTCGGGGCTCTGCTGCTCGCCGCGCCCGCTGCCGCGCGCGCGCAAACCGGCGTCGACACCGGCGCGCAGAATGCGGTCCAGGCCCGCGCCGCGCTCAACGCCATGATCCAGGCCCTGGGCGGCCAAGCCTGGCTCAACCAGAAAAACAAGGAGACGGAGGGCCACGTGGCAGCGTTCTTCCACGGAACCCCCGATCTGGGCACCACCGAGACCTTCGAGTATCACCAGTGGCCCGATCACGACCGCATCGAGGTCACCAAGCACCGCGACGTGGACGAATTCGTCATCGCCGACCGCGGCTGGGAGGTGACCTACCGCGGCAAGACGGCCATGGACAAGGACACCCTCGACGACTACCTGCGCCGCCGCGACCACTCCATTGAAACCGCGGTCAAGGTATGGATGAAGGACCCGAACACCATACTCATCTATGAAGGCCAGCACCTGGCCGAGCGCCATCTGGCCGAGCAGGTCACCCTCATTTCCCCCCAGAATGAGGCCGTGACCATTCTCATGGACGCTCAGACCCATCTGCCTCTGCGGCGGGTCTTCGAGTGGCGCGATCCGGTCTACCACGACAAGAACACCGACGCCGAAGAGTACGACGACTACCACGATGTCGACGGATTTCCCACCCCGTTTACCATCAGCCGTTTCAAGAACGACGAGCAGGTGCGCCAGTACTACGTGACCAAAGTGATCTATAACCAGAACCTGCCCGCCGACTTCTGGGATGTGGACGCCGCGACCAGAAGGATCGCAAAATAGCCGCCCTCGGGCCCCCATGCGGCCCCCTTTGATGTAAATGACAGGGAAGTTGTATACGGGCGCGGAATCGGCACCATTGCAAAAGCGGTTTAGTTGAAGCCAGAATGGGAATGTGCCTTGTGGCCGGCGACGATCGGTCACAACCCAGGAAACGATTCGTCCCGAAGCGTGTTGCCGCGAATGGCCCATGCTGCGGACGTGAGTTTTTGCTTTTTCCCAACCCAGATCGGCCTTCGATACTTGCGGGACCGCACAGAAAGCAGACGGCCCACATGCGCGTAGCATAGACGCCGGCTTCGGATCACCGGGCCGGATGGGATGGAATTCGGCCTTGGAAAATCTGCCGGAACAAGAACTGGAAGACGAACTGCGCCGCCAGATGCAGGCGTACGGCCAGCGATACGACGTCCAGACTGGACTTTTGAATTACCAATCGTTTCTGGGGGCCTTGTCCAAGCTGATCAGGGCGCGCGCAGGCAGGCGGGAAATCGCGTTGCTCTGGATCGACGTGCTGAATCTGCGCCGCGAGTTTGCCCTCTGGGGCACCAAAGGGACTGACGCGCTTGTAGCCCAGGTGGCAGAGGTTCTTCGCCATGTGGTGGGTCCCGGCGCGCTGGTTGGCCGCTTCAGTGCGCGCTGCTTCCTGGTCGCGCTGGAGGGAGCCAAGCTGGTCAAGTCAGACCGGCGCCACATCCAGCAAATCGCCGATGCGCTGGGGCGCGTGCGCGCCCCTGGCTCCCGCAACAAGGTGGAGACCGCGGCCGGCGTCGCGTTCTGCCCTTCCGATGCCGATTCGGCCGAAGATCTGGCCCGCTTCGCCAGTCTGGCCGCCAGCCGCTCTGGCTATCTCAAAAGCTCGCATGTCCTGGCTTTCCGCAGCGGCATGAACCACCATCTCATGCGCGATCACCTGCTGGAAATGGAGATGCACAAGGCGCTCGAGCAGAAACATTTCAGCGTCTTTTATCAGCCTGAGATCGAGCTTTCCACCGGCCGCGTGCTGGGCGCTGAGGCGCTTATCCGCTGGAACCATCCTGAACCCAATTACGTTACCCCGAGCGAGTTCATTCCCGTCGCCGAGCGCTCTGAGCTGATCCAGGGCATTGTCGAGTTCACCCTCACCACCGCGCTCCGGGACGCGCAGCGCTGGCGCGATATGGGTCTTGCGCTGCCCTTGATCGCGGTGAATACATCATGGTCGAATCTGCGCCGCGAGGACTTTGCCCCCGCCGTCCGCGCGCGGCTGCTCGAATTTCCCATCGCCCCCACCAAGCTGCATCTCGAAGTCACGGAGTCGGTGCTCTTCGACGACGAAGACCTCTTCGCCGCGCGGGTGCGCCAACTGAAGGCGATTGGCGCGCGTGTCGCCATCGACGATTTCGGCACCCGCTACACCGGATTTAACGTGCTCAAGCGGGTCGCGCTCGACACCATGAAGATCGACCGCTGCTTCATCCACGGCATCGATCACTCGCGGGACATGCGGGTCCTCTGCCAGACCATCGTGGCCATGGCGCGGCAGCTCAAACTGCGCACGGTGGCCGAGGGCGTGGAAGAGCCCGGCGAGCTCGATGCGCTGCGCCAGATCGGTTGCGACGCCGCCCAGGGATTTCTTTTCCAGAAGCCGATTCCCGCCGACGAGATGACCCGATTCCTGCGCGAGTGGCCGCAGCGCTACCGGTCGGCGGGGTTCGCCTCCTGCTTGGAGCCGGCCAAAGTCGAAGCCGTCGGTTGATCCACGTGCCAAGCCCTTATTTATAATCCCTTCGAGCCTCAACCTGTCCCCGAGCGGCCGAGGCAATTCGGCCGCTCGCCTCTGGAGAGAAGGAATGACGTTCGCCATCCAGGAGATCCTGGACTTCCTGCCCCACCGCTATCCCTTTCTGCTCATCGACCGGGTGGTCGAGTTCGAGCCTGCCAAACGCCTGGTGGCCATCAAGAACGTCACCATCAACGAGCCCTTCTTCCAGGGCCACTTTCCCGGCTACCCCATCATGCCCGGCGTCCTTGTGGTGGAGGCCATGGCCCAGGCCGGCGGCATGATCATGCTGGCCGAGATCGCCGACCGGGACAAGAAACTGGTGGTTTTTACCGGCATCGAGCGCGCCAAGTTTCGCCGTCCGGTCACGCCGGGCGACCAGTTGCGCATCGAGGTGGACGTGCTCGCCTTCCGCTCCCGCGCCGGGCGCATCGCCGGCCGCGCCACGGTCGAGGGCAAGCTGGCCTGCGAGGCTACGCTCACCTGCCAGGTAGTCACGCGGGAGCGCGAGCGCCGCGCTCATGGCGACACCACCGGACCGGACGCGGGGCCGGAGCCGGATTCGGGGATTGCATGAGCATTCACCCGAGCGCGGTGATCGCTCCGGGAGCCCAAGTACCTGCCTCCTCGACCGTCGGTCCGTTCTCCACCATCGGCCCTGAGGTGGTCCTGGGCGAAGACTGCATCCTCATCTCCCACGTCGTCCTCGACGGCCGCACGCGTATCGGCGCACGCAATGTCTTCTATCCTTTCTGCTCCGTCGGCGTGGCCCCGCAGGACCTCAAATACAAAGGCGAGCCTACGGAGACCATCCTCGGCGACTCGAATACCATTCGCGAGAGCGTGACCATCAGCCGCGGCACCGCCGGCGGCGGAGGCGTCACCCGCATCGGTTCCAACTGCCTGCTTATGACCCAGGTGCACATCGGCCATGACAGCCAGGTGGGCAGCCACTGCATCCTCGCTAATGCAGCCACGCTGGCCGGCCACGTCACCATCGAAGACCATGTCACCCTCGGCGCCTTCTGCCCCGTTCACCAGCACTGCACCGTGGGCGCCTACGCCTTCGTCGGCGGCGGGACCATCGTCACCCAGGACGTGCTCCCGTTCTCGCTCACCTCTGCGCGGCGCGAAAACAAGGCATTCGGAATCAACAAGATCGGCCTCGAGCGGCGCGGCTTTTCGCCCGACCGCCTCGCCCGCCTGCAAAAGGCCTTCCGCCTGCTGCTCGCCTCGAAGTTGAACACCACGCAGGCCCTCGAACAACTCCGCGCCCTGCATGCCGGCGACACCGCCGACAACGACATCGCGACGCTGATCGCCTTCATCGAACGCTCCCACCGCGGGGTGATCAAATAGCCCTCCCGCATCCTCGCAAAGGACTATCGCGACCCGTCCCCGCAGGCATCGAACTTCGCCGCGCAGCGGCGCTCGAAAATTGCCCAGGGCGGAGTCCGCCGCGGCGGACGAAGCCCTGGGAACACTCGCCCTCCCAACCGCCCGAAATCAGCCCCACACGTATCGCGGATCGTACTCAATCTTGTGCTTCTTCAGGAACGCCACGAACTCCGCCTGAAAATCGCGCCGCTTATGATGTTCGGCCTGCCGCGCGATGTATGCCACGGTCGTATCGATCTGCGCGCATCCGACCGAGAATGCACCGTATCCCTCCTGCCAAGCAAAGCGCGGCTTGCCAGCCTCCTCACGCATCCATCGCGACGACTCGCTTTTGATCTCTCGCATGGCCTCCGCGATCGCCATCGATGATGGGAGGGACAGTAGAATGTGGACGTGATCTTCCATCCCTCCTACAGCAATCGCTTTCATCCCACGCTTGCGCGCAACTCCTCCCAGGTAGGCCCAGAGTCTCTCACGCATCTCGGCGGAAATCGCTTTTCGCCGCTCCTGGGTGGAAAACACGCAGTGAAACACTGCGCAACAGTAGGTGTGGGACATGATGGCAACCCATTCTAGAGCAATCGGCGTCACGATGATTCGACCGGCCCTCCGGGACGGGCGCGTCACTCTCGCGCTAGATTCCCAGGGTTTCGTGCGCCCCCGCGCACTCCACCCTGGGCTATCGTCGGTCCTCCCTCCGGGAGGAAGACCCGCCTGCGATCCCTGTTCGCTCGCAGCGGCCCGGCGGTCCGCATGACCCTCGGCCTCATCGCCGGCAACGGCCGCTTCCCGTTTCTCCTGCTCGACGCGGCGCGCGCCCAGGGGCTCACCGTCGTGGTCGCCGCCATCAAGGAAGAAACCGATCCCGAGATCGACCGTCTCGCCGCCGACGACGCCCAGATCCGCGTCCACTGGCTCTCGCTGGGCGAGCTTTCGAGGCTCATCGAAACCTTCCGCAAGGAAGGCGTGACCCGCGCCGTGATGGCCGGCCAGGTGAAACACAAGCAGATCTTTTCCTCCATTCGGCCCGACTGGCGGCTGGCCAAGCTGCTCCTCAGTCTCCGCACCCGGTCGACCGACATGCTCCTCGGCGCCGTGGCCAAGGTGCTGGCCGACGAAGGCATCGAGCTCGTCAGCTCCACCTCGTTCCTCGAGCCGCTGCTGGCAGCCGAAGGTGTGCTCACGAAGCGCGCACCCGGCGAGGAAGAGAACAAGAACATCGAGTACGGCCTCAATGTTGCCCGTGCCCTGGCTGCCTTCGACATCGGCCAGACGGTGGTTGTGGCCGCGCAGGCCTGCGTGGCCGTCGAGGCCATGGAAGGCACGGACGCGACCATCGAGCGCGCCGGCCGGCTGATGCGTTCACTCGACGACCCGTCGAACGGCGACGCTGCAGCGGAGCCGTCGATTCTCGCCCGCCGGCTCACCGTGGTCAAGGTAGCCAAGCCGAACCAGGACCTCCGCTTCGATGTCCCGGTCATCGGCACGGCCACAGTCGAAACCATGATCCGCGCCGGGGCCGCTTGCCTTTCCATCGAGGCCGGACGCACACTCCTCTTCGACCGCGACTCCCTCCTCGCCCGGGCCAACACCGCCGGCATTGCCATTGTGGCCTCCCGGCGCTGATACTGGTTCAAGCAGCGGAAATCCGTCTGCCGGCCTTTTTCCGTCTCCGTTTCCTGATTGCGTCAATCCTGAAATCCCGGAGGTATTCCGTGAAGAAGCCGTTCGTCTTCTCCGTGGCCCTGGCGGCCGTGGCTGCTCTTTCGATCGTCCCGGCCGTGGCGCAGGACAGCGCCATGGCCGCCCCCATGCCGACCCCTATCCCAACGGTGGGCCAGACCGCGCCCGCATTTACCTTGCCCTCGCAGGACGGCACGAACATTTCGCTCGACCAGTACCGCGGCAAGTGGGTGGTGCTTTACTTCTATCCCAAAGACATGACCAGCGGCTGCACCATCGAGGCGCATAAATTCCAGGATGCGCAGAGCCAATTCAACGCCAAAAACGCCGTTATTTTGGGTGTGAGCGTGGACTCGGCCGACAGCCACAAGCAGTTCTGCGCCAGGGACGGGCTCACCTTTCACCTGCTCGCGGACACCGGCCACACGGTGGTGAGCGCATACGGCTCGCTGGGCAATTACAACGGCGTGAGCATCGCCAACCGGAACACCTTCCTTATCGATCCCACCGGCAAGATCGCCCAGGTGTGGACCAGGGTGAATCCGGCTACCGCGGCCTCGACCGTCCTCGATGCCATTCCCGGGGGTACGCCGCCGGCGGCGCCGGCCGGAATGACCGGAGCGGTAGAGCCGAATTAGAAGATCCACTCTGGCCCTCGTGCCGGGATTGCGGCCGCGGCCCTTTGAGAGCGCCGGCGGCGCTGCATTGCGAACGCCGCAGGCGGTGTTTCCTGTTCACCGGCGCTCGCGCGGGCGCTGCGCGGCTCCGTCCACAAGGCCCTTGCTGCCGGACACGGAGAAACCATGCCCACTGCGC
>JASHUF010000110.1 GCA_030040175.1 Acidobacteriaceae bacterium | reverse complement strand
CGCTTCCACGGCCGTTGCCTCAAGATTTGGAATCGCGTTGCCGGGCACAGCCGCCACGGGAAGGCTTTGAAATTCTTATTGAGATTACAAAAAAAAACTGTAGCTATTTCGTCCAATCGTCAGTCATAACCATTGTGTTGCCGGAGGTACTTCAACATGATTTCCCGTATGGCCTTCGTGGTCGCGCTCGCGATTGCGGCGCTGCTGGCCATTCCACTTGCCCGCAACGCGCATGCGGCGTCGGCGCCCATCCCCGCGCCGATTGCGGATTTGCCCCTGGCGCAGGCGCCCGGTTCAGAGACGGCGGTCTTTGCCGGCGGTTGTTTTTGGGGAACACAGTCGGTCTTTGAACGGGTAAAGGGCGTCTCCAAGACCACGGCAGGCTACGCGGGAGGGTCCGCGGCCACGGCCACCTACGATCAGGTGACCACGGAGACCACTGGCCACGCAGAGTCAGTGGAAGTGGTCTACGATCCCTCGAAGATTACATACGGCCAATTGCTGCGCATCTTTTTTTCAGTAGCGCACGACCCGACCGAGCTCAATCGGCAAGGGCCCGACGTGGGCACCTCGTATCGCTCCGCCATCTTCTACCTGGACGACAACCAGAAGCGGATTGCCGAAACCTATATTGCCCAGCTCGAATCCGAAAAGGTCTTCCGCCGGCCGATTGTGACCGAGGTGACGCCGCTCAAGGGATTTTACCGGGCAGAGGACTACCACCAGGACTACGCCTACTATCACCCCGACAATCCTTACATCCAGGTCTGCGACCGGCCCAAGGTCGAGGCATTGAAGAAGCAGTTTCCCGAGCTGTTTGTTGAATACAAACCCGGGCATTGAGCAGATCCCCGGCGGCCGAGTGCGCACGCCAACCGGCGCTCAGTACGGATGGGTGGCGAGGTACTCGCCGATCAGGGCCGCGCAGGCCTCGAGAAAGACGCGGTCCGGCTGTCCGAATGCTTTCAATGTGTGACTATCGACATCGATTTCACCCGCGATTTTCCCGCGCACACGGATCGGAACCACAATCTCCGATCGTGTCTCAAGGGAGCAGGCAAGGTAACGAGGGTCCTCCATGACGTCGTCCACGATCACAGTGGCTTCTTGCGCCACCGCGGCGCCGCAGATCCCCTGGCTCACGGGAATGCGCGTGTGCTCCGTGGACGCGCCGCGGTAGGGCCCCAAAACCAGCGTCTGCGGGTCTGCCCGGTCGAGCATGTAAAAACCGACCCAATTGTAGCGGGGCAGCCGCCGAGCCATGATCTCGACCGAAAACTCCTGGAGCTCACGCAGATCGGGCGCCACGGCACGAAATCCTGCTATCTCCGCGAGAATTTCGCTGAATTCCCCGGGCATGTCCCCTCGGCGTGGCGAGCCGGCCACTTAAGAACCAATCTCGAGTTCATCGAAGCGGCGATATTTGTAGAAGGCGATGGAGGCGATCCAGCTCAGCGCAAAAAGTCCGATGATACAGTAACCCAGGGTGCCGAAGCTCTGGTTGAGCCGCAGAACTGCGCTCCAGAAGACGCCTCTGAGGCGAAGTTGATCGGCAAGCAACCCGAGAGCCTCAATGCCTCCTACCACAAGCGCAATGACCACGGAAACCGACGTGATGGTGAGGTTGTAGTAGAGCTTGCGCACCGGCTTGACGAAGGCCCAGCCGTAGGCGCCGAGCATGAGAATATTGTCGGTGGTGTCGATGAGCGACATGCCCGCTGCAAAGAGCGCGGGAAAAACGAGAATCGCACCCAGGGGCAGGCCCCTGGAAGCCTCTGCCGCCGAGATGCCCAGCAATCCAATCTCCGTGGCCGTGTCGAATCCAAGACCAAAGAGTACGCCGAGTGGATACATGTGCCAGCTTCGCCGGACCATGGCGAACACGGGCCGGAAGACTCGCGCTAAAATTCCCCGCCCCGACAGGAGCAGATTGAGATCCTCGTCGCGATACGGATCGCCGTTGCGGACGCGCACAAAAGCGCGATAGACCGAGCGCAGAACCACAAGGTTCACAATGGCGATGCCAAACAGGAACAGCGACGACACCAACGTGCCCACGACGCCGCCGATCATGCGGGCCGCGTCTATGCGGTGCTGGAGTGCGAGGGCCGTGGCTGCAATGGCGGCCGAACCCAGAAAGACGACGGTCGAGTGGCCGAGCGAAAACAGGAAGCCCACGGCGACCGGACGCTTGCCCTCCTGCATCAGCTTGCGGGTTACGTTGTCGATGGCCGCGATGTGATCGGCATCCACAGCGTGGCGCAGCCCAAAGCTGTAGGCAAGAAGAGCGGTGCCCAGAAGCAAGGGAAAGCGGTGAAACGCCAGTCCCGCCCAAAGCCAGGCAGCAGCATTGACAACGAGCAGGATTGTGCAGATCCCGATCACCTTGCCGCGGACATTCGCCGGCGTATCGTCAAACAGATGGCGCAGCCCGAGCGGCCGCGCTCGATCCACCTCCGGATTCGGTCTGGAAACAGGGTCCATCGAGCACTCGTTTTCGGCGTTCGCTCTCTCGCCAATTCTACAGAGCACACTCCGGGGTTGCCAACGCCGCCCTGATTACCAGGCGGCCCCACGAAGGTTATGGATTGCACTTGGAGGAATCGCGGTTGTCCTACGGCAAAGCCAGAGTAGGTGTGAACTGGTGGTTGTGGTGCCAGGCCGTCGCTCTCTGCTGGTCGCGCCGACTCAGCGGTTATGGCTTCTCTATACAGCAACTCTGGTTTTGCTTCAGTTAAACTCCTGGCGCTTTACGGTTAAGCCCCACGGACAGAGACTGATTTGAGCCCGAAGCATTCACGGGTATTTCAGAGAGAATTCGAGGTGTTTTTGCCGGATTGGAATTTAACGTGGCACTGGAGCAGAATGGGCGGCCGCATGCAACACGGCAACAAAATCTTCCAACTCGCACTTGAGACCAGGCATGCCGCACCCGGGCACGAAGACGGGCGCGTCGGCGGGAGGGTTGGCCAAGGTAAGCGGCTGCGCTTCGCGCATCTGATCCAGAGTCTGCGCGGTGTAACGCACGCGAACGAAGTACCGGCTGCTCGAGCGAGCACGCCAGAGCTCGAAGACCAGAGCTCCACCGGGAGGCGTGTCGTCGCGCCTCCCGTCCACGATCCACTCGAGTCCCAGCGCTCCGGCTACCGTGGCGATATTGGTATCGTGGCCCACGAGGATAAGCACCCGGTCGCCCGCCTTCCCCGGCGCGCCCGGGATGGTCTTCCCGGCCGCGCTCTGCTCCAGCGCGTTGCCGATCGAATCGAGCAGCGTGGAGGCGTACATCCGAGCCACAGCCGGAGTCCGGTCGGCGAAATCCTCCTGCGCCGCGTGCAGCTCAAGGACCTCGCGTAACGCGGGCTCGTCGAGACAGCCCCACCCCAGCTTCGTGCCGTTCACGCCTTCGGTGTATTCGAGCAACAAATTCTCAGCGAGGGTGGAACCCGTGGCCAGCGGACCTCGCAACTCCGCCGGGTGGTCGCCCGCGCCCGGCGCAAGCCGCGCCGGAATATCGAACAGTGATGTCCGCGCAGTGTTCGCCGGCTGCACTTTTCCGCAACCGGTAAGCAGGCGGTCCAGCGCGGCCAATTGCGGCCGATACGCAGCGGTCAGATTATTGGCATCGCCGCCGATGCGGCCGGCGATGGCCGCCGCGGCCAGGGCGGAGTCGGGGTGAGTGGCGCCGGCCTCCATCGAGTGAAACAGCGGGTCGGCCGTTCCTTCGGGCAAGGCGTGAACCTGCAGGCCGCAACCGGGCAGCAGCCCTTCGGCCAGGGCTTTCCCGGTTTCGCGCGTGCGCTGGTCGGAGTCGGCAAGGATGGTGATGTGCGCCGCGTCCGCGCAGCCGCCCGGCGCCAGCAGCCCTTCCGACGCCAGCCTGGCGCGATCATAGGCACCGAACAACTT
>JASHUF010000109.1 GCA_030040175.1 Acidobacteriaceae bacterium | reverse complement strand
CACGCCCGCACAGCCACCATCAAAGACGGAAGCGCAAACCGCGGTTAGGAGCGCACAATGAACAAGGTAAAGAATCGCAACCGGAGCGATTTGCTCGACAGGAGGCGCTTCTTCTTCGCGGCCGGCGCAGTAACGCTTTCTGCAATTGGCGCGGCGAATGGCAATGCCACAGAAAACGCGAGAGAAAAGGACGAGTGCGGTCAGATGGAGCAAAGAATCCTTACAGGCAACGGGGAGTGGACTTATCGCGTAGTTCCTGACTGGGGAAAGCTGCCCCCGGGAACGAATTTCGGCGGAACGCATGGCGGCATCGCGACGGACAAAGTCGGTCGCGTATACATCAGCACGCAGAGCGAAACAGGAGTCTTGGTATATAGCCCCGAAGGCGCGCTGCTGAAAACCATCGCCAGCGAATACCCTGAGATTCATTCCCTCGTGCATTGTGTGAACAATGGCGAAGAGGAATTTTATTGCACGGTGCAGAAAGGTACGCCAAAAGAGAACTGGCTCTTCATCAGAATGAAGACAGACGGCACTGTGCTGCAGAAAATTACCGCTCCTCTTGAGGCCGGTTTTAAGGAACCGAACGAGTGGAAGCTAACCGCCGCCGTGCCCGCTCCGGACGGTTCCATCTTCATTGCAAACGGCTATGGAGACTCACGCTTGTTTCGCTTCGATAGCAAAGGCAACTTCAAGGCAAGCTATGGCGGCAAAGGTAGCGCAGATGGCCTCTTCAATTGCAATCACGGCATGGCCGTCGACACGCGCTACGATCAGCCACTACTTCTCATTTGTGACCGCGAAAACCGCCGCCTCTGCCACTTCGATTTCGATGGCAGATTCGTGCGAACTGTCACCGAACACCTGCGCCGGCCTTGCCAGATTTGCTTCTACGGCGATTACGCTGTGATCTCGGAGCTGGAAGGTCGTGCCGTTGTCCTTGACCGCGACAATGTACCAGTTGCATTTCTCGGCGACAATCCAGATCGCGCAGAATGGGCCAATTATGAACTCGATCCATCCAGCATCCCCGCGGCCACATTCAGTGCCGCGCACGGCTGCTTCATTGACAATGCGGCCAATATTTATATCTCGGACTGGAACCATACCGGCCGCATCACAAAACTTGTTCGCGATCGAGCGTAATCGCTGAACTCTCTTCCTTCGATTTGCTATTGTGATCGGCCTTGGGATTTCTGAACCAGATGAAATGTTAGTCTTCGGCCAGAACCAAGCCTGAGGATGCCGAGGAAAAGGCTGATGAAGAAGAAGCGGTTCAGTGTGGAACAGATCATCGGGTACACTAAACGTCCAGCGGGGAAAATGGAACAGGCGTGTACTTGAGACCATGAGCAACCAAGTCAGGTTCACCGTTTTTAGGGAGTCGGACTGGATTCTCTCCTACTGCCCGGCGACTCCATTTGGCAGCGCGACGTTCGTTAATCGTGGTTCAACAGCAAGCCGCTTCGATTCTGAGCAACGTTGAAGGATCGCTTGCGAATGGTCGGATTGCCAGAAGGCATTGCGGATTTTTCGACCCCTGCCGCTGCGGTGTATACAGCGAGCGATGAGCAGCTTTCGGCGCTTGGGTTCGGAGTTACACCAAGAGCATAAGCAGTGCCTACGATAGGGGCCAACGCTCATTCGCGCAGCTTGCCTATGTGGGCATGCGCCCTAGAGTCGAAGCCGTACCAGTTCCCGTCTTTGTCAACACCTGAAGCTGACGGGATTGTCAGATTGGCTTGTTCGGACGTTGCATCAGCAATCTGTTCCCCGACACGCTCTCCATACAGTAGGTCTATTGTCCAGCGCCAACCAGTCACAATGCCGCGATGGTACTCCATACCCCTGCTTTCAGAATTGCGGGCATATTCACTGTGAAACATCTCCAGAAAGCTGATGCCCTGTTTAACAAGCGCAGCTTTCACTTCTCGGGCTGGTGGTTGTAGCAACTGCCGTTTCATCGGTTGTTTCCCTCCGTTGGCAGTTGGTTTACCATAGGTGGTGCGGTAAGTCTGCGTTTTGCGCATCCGCAAGGCGCAATTAAACAGCCGGATGCACCAGCCGCACTGTTTAACTATTATTTAATTTTTGTAGGGAAGCAATCGGCCATTTTCTACTTAACTCTTTTATTTTGTTGGCGTCCCCGACGGGATTTGAACCCGTGTTATCGCCGTGAAAGGGCGGTGTCCTAGGCCGGGCTAGACGACGGGGACGCTCTCGGGAGGGGGAGAGACTCCGGTGAAGCCAGCCGGATGCGCCCTTAAGAAGGCTACCAACTCGCTCCCTGCGTGTCAAAAGAAGCCCATCGTTAAGGCATTTCTCCTTCGGATATAGCCGTTTTCGGCCCCTTCCAGGACGCCGATTTCTTGTTGAAATCGGCACTTGACCTCGGTGGCTTGGGTGTACAGCAGAAGGAGAAACGCTTTAGGGCCCAGCCCGGGCCTGGCATCGTCCGGTCTGCAGGCAAGTGGCGCTCTTCGCAAATCTTGGTGACGAACGGCTGGGTTTGCGGGACGAACGCCTGCGCCTGCTCAGGCCGATCCCTCGGTTGCCCCTCATCCCAGGGCGAAGATCGCATCGACGATGCAAAAACGCGACCGAGCGGGACGGGGATGAGCCGCGTCCAGGGAAATCCGTGCCCACATGGAAGGACCAGAATGGCCGCATGCGGTCAGCCTGTTCTCTGCCGGGCCGGAGGAGCGTAGCGTATGCTCGAACCCAGGCTGTCCGCTGATGGGGCGACGGCTCGCGCTGCGATCCTGTTCCCCGACCCTGCGGAATTTTGCGTCGCGAACCGGACTCCGGGCGTCAGATAGGGAAGCGTTTCATAGTGACTCCCTGAGCGAACCGTGGCTGAAGCGGTAAACGGATTCGACCTGCGGAGAGAAGCAACCAGCGAATCCAGTCGATTGCGGGGGACGCGCGTTGCGCGCGGCCAGGCCAGAGGAACACTCGAGTGACGCGACCAACATTGAATCGCAACTACATCCTTGGCATTTTGATCCTGACCGGCCTCCCCTTGAGCGGATGCCGGAAACCGGTGGTGCAAGCGCATGCCGGAAGCGCCATGCAGCGCCTGCCGGTGCAAACGGTTACGGTCTCTCTTGCGCCCGTAGCCCAGAGCAGCGAATACGTGGCCACCATCAAGTCACGCCGCTCGGCCACGCTCATGCCGCAGGTGAGCGGCCTTGTCACGCAGATCCTGGTGCGCTCCGGCGACCACGTGCGCGCGGGGCAGGAGCTGATGGACATCGATCCGCGCCAGCAGCAGGCTACCGTCGATTCCGCGCGCGGCACCGAGCAGCAAAAGAAGGCTGTCTATAACTACGACACCATCGAGCTCGACCGCCAGAAGAAGCTGTTCGAGGCCGGAGTGACCAGCCGCGATGCGTACGACCAGGCGCAGCAGGCCTATGACAACTCGAAGGCCGATTATGAGTCAGCCGTGGAGGCGCGCAAAACGCAGGAGCAGCTCCTCGGCTACTACACCATCCGCGCGCCGTTCGACGGCATCGTGGGCGATATCCCCGTCCACGTCGGCGACTATGTTTCCCAGTCGTCCTCGCCGGCAAGCGTGCTCACCACCGTGGATGAAGACAGGGACCTCGAAGCCTACATTTACGTGCCCACCGAGCGCTCGCGGGATGTGCGCCTGGGCCTGGGGGTGGACCTGCTCGACAGCGCCGGCAATGTTCTTGAGAAGACTCGGATCGACTTCGTTTCCCCGCAGGTCGATAGCAATCTGCAGGGCATTCTGGTCAAGGCGCCGGTCAGTTCCCGTCCCGGTCTTTACCGCACCGCGCAGATTGTCAACGCGCGCATCATCTGGAGCACGGCGCCCATGGCCGTGGTCCCGGTCCTTGCCGTCACGCGCCAGGGCGGGCAGAACTTCGTCTTTGTTGCCCAGCAGCAGAACGGGCATTTCTTCGCGCAGCAAACCCCGGTCTGGCTGGGCGATACCGTCGGCAACAACTATGCCATAACCTCCGGCCTGAGCGCAGGACAGCGGGTCATCGTCTCGGCAACGCAATTTCTGGTCAATGGCATGCCCGTCATGCTCATCGGCGGCTGAAAGCCAGCAGCCATCCGCCTTCAGCCGCCAGCTTTCATCCTCCGGGCGTGCGGGCAAAAGGCCTCGATTGCGCAAAGACAGCCGATAGCTAGGGGAGAAAGGGCTCACCTTGTTCGTCGACTTCTTCATTCGCAGGCCGGTCTTCGCCACCGTTTGCGCGCTGATGATCATCCTTGCCGGCGCCGTGTGCATTCCCAATCTTCCCGTAGCCATGTATCCCACGCTGGCGCCGCCCCAGGTGGTGGTCACCAGCACCTACGTGGGCGCGGACGCGGAGACGGTGGAGAAGGCAGTCACCATCCCCCTCGAGGAATCCATCAACGGCGTCGAGGGCATGCGCTACATCAACTCCTCGAGCACCAATAGCGGGGTCAGCACCATCACTATCACCTTCGACACCGGGTACGATCTCGACATCGCCGCCGTAGACGTGCAGAACCGCGTGTCCACCGCGCAGGGACGTCTGCCCGGCGAAGTCATTTCCACCGGAATCACCATCACCAAGGCCAATTTCAATTTCGTCTTCGGCGCAGGGTTTTACACGCTCGACAATCGCTATTCGAGCGAGTTCATCTCCAACTATCTCGACGTCTATGTGAAGGACGCGCTCAAGCGCGTGCCCGGCGTAGGCGACGTGATCATCTTCGGCGAGCGCAAATACGCCATGCGCGTCTGGCTCGATCCGGCACGGCTGGCCGCGCGCGGCCTGACGGCAAGCGACGCGATCAACGCCCTCGAGGAGCAAAACGTCGAAATCCCTGCCGGTGAACTCGGCCAACCCCCGTCCAATCAGCAACAGGCGTTTCAGATTCCCGTGCGCGTGATCGGCCGGCTCAGCAGTCCGCAGCAATTTGACGACCTGGTGGTCAAGAATTCCGCCAACGGCCTGGTGCTGCTCAAAGATGTGGGCCACTCTGAAGTGGGCGCCGAGGACTACAGCAGTTCACTCAAATACTCCGGGGTTGAGGCCATGGGCTTCGGCGTGAAACAGCTCTCCAACGCCAATGCTCTCGATGTCGATCGCCGCGCCAAGGCT
>JASHUF010000108.1 GCA_030040175.1 Acidobacteriaceae bacterium | reverse complement strand
CGGGCACACGGTCCGGCCTGCCCCATGCGACGGCAACCTTGAGCATCCGCCGCAGCGTCAGCAGATCGGAGTTGACGGTGATCACGGAATTCTCCGCCACTTCCTGCCGATGGCGGGCGTACCGGCTCACCAATTCGCCCGTAATCGCGTCCAGCGGGGCGTCAGCGATGGCGGCGAACGTCAGGAGCCTATCGAGCACACATCGTAGAAAGTGTGCGTCCCTGGCTTGGTATGCGTTTTCGCGTATTGCAGGAATTCCTTGGCAAAGGCCCGGAAGATCGGCGGAGCGCTGGCAGCCGGTTTCGGCCACGGATCGTTCGCGTGAATCTCTCCAAGTCTCAGCGCACGCTTGTGTCCGTTCTCCGCGTCCTCGGCTTCCTTCCGTTTGTGCGTCCTGGCGGACTGCCGAATGCGGAAGCGCGCGCGCCATGTGTCACCCTTCCGTGACCTTCCCGCTTGCGCAGATCGGCAGGAAAGCGGGACGGGAAGGCGTCCCGCTTTGTCGCTGCTGATGATCGGTCAGCGGCTATCCGGTCCTCAGATCATCGAGCCAAATCTCGGAGATGGCTCGATGAACCCGTCGCCGACAATGAGTTCCCCTAGTGAAGAAACGGCGAGGTTTCTCCACGGGAGAGACACTCTGTGGCACAAAAGCCGGGGGAAGAATCAACAGATTTCCAGTGCGCCCGCGAGTCCCGTAAGCATAGCTCTCGCTTGATCGAATAGCTCCGGCAGCTTGGCCCGGATGATTTCTGACAAGGTGTCTCCGTGGTCGAAGGATGCTCCGGCTATGGAGACCGTCATCGCGCGCGGGGTTGCGCCATAGAGTTGTCTGCACAGCGCAATCAACTGGGCCGGCGTGAGCCAGTGAGAGTCCTGGCGGCAATCGCATTCCGGGTTGACCTCCGCGCATGCGATTTTTCCAGGTTCGCCTTCCCGGGCGGCATCGAGAAAAAGAACGCCGTCGGCCTCCGCTGCCAATTCGGCAAACTCCGGTGTGAGCTGGTGAGCTGAAACAACCGTGGCATAAGGCAATCTCGCGCGCAGCAGATCCGCAACCCGCCACGCCACGCCGTCGTCGCTTCGCAACGGATTGCCGCAGGCAAGAATCAGAATGCGAGCCGCCATGCGTTCCTCCTGCGTCAGCGCCGGCAGATTTCATCCACCACCAAGCCGTCCGGACTGACGAGTTGCACTTTCAGCGCCATCTGTCCGAGCGCGTGGGTCGAGCAGCTCAGGCAGGGATCGTAGGCGCGGATCACTGCTTCCACGCGATTCAACATGCCGCGCGTGATCTTTTCTCCCTGCACATAGTGCTGCGCCACCTCAAGAACGCTGCGATTCATGGCGAGATTGTTTTGGCCCGTGGCGATGATCAGATTCACCCATTGGATGAGCCCTTGCTCGTTGATCCTGTAATGATGAAAGAGCGTGCCGCGCGGCGCTTCCGCCACGCCCACGCCCTCAAGCGCGTTGACGTTGGCTAGGGCGCGGACATGCTTGGTCAGAATCTCCGGATCGTTGAGCAGTTGCTCGATCCGCTCCACGCAATACAGAGTCTCCACTAGGCGCGCCTGATGATAGTAAAAAGAGCTCAAGACGGCACCAGGCTGCAGGGCGCGAAAGTCCGCCAGCGCCTTATCGGCAAGTGGAGTCCCACAGGTTGTGCATACATTGAGCCGCGCCAGTGGGCCGACGCGATAAATGCCGCTGGGATAGCCGTTGGGCAAGTAGTAGGCAGACTTCAAATAGCTCCAGGGCTCGACCTTTTCGCCGAGGTATTCAAAGTAGCGCGCCGGATCAAGGCCTCCGGCAATCTCCTGGCCGTTTTCGTCCGCTAGGCGCAGATGGCCGTCGTAGAACGTTAACTCGCCATCCTTCTTCACCAGGCCCATAAAGAGCGAGGGAAAGTTGCCGAAGACAGAAATCTCTTCGTGAAACCGCTCCGTCGCGCTCCGGAGCCAGTCCAGGCTGCGCGCAGCGATCGCCCGGGCTTCGGGAACGGTCTTCAGGATCGCGTCGCGGTCTTCCTGGCTGAGGGGCTCGCTCACTCCGCCCGGCACCACCCACGCGGGATGAATCCGCTTGCCGCCGAGGCGCTCGATAATCTGCTGCCCGAATTTGCGCAGCGCAATGCCATCGCGCGCCAGCGCTGGATTCCGGGCATAGACGCCGAAGAGATGGCTTTCCGCAGGATCTGCGTCCATGCCCAGCAACAGGTCGGGCGAGGAAAGATGAAAAAGACTGAGAGCGTGCGACTGCACCACCTGCGCATTCCCGAAGAGGCGGCGCAGCTTCTCCGCAGCGGGCGGAATCTTGACGGCAAGCAGCGCATCGCAGGCCTTGGCCGATGCAATGAGATGACTGACCGGACAAATGCCGCAGATACGCGCCATCAACGAGGGCATCTCCGTAAATGGCCGCCCCTCGCAGAACTTTTCAAAGCCCCGGAACTGGGTTACGTGAAAACGCGCATCGGCCACCTTGCCGTGCTCGTCCAGGTGCAGGGTGATCTTGGAGTGACCCTCGATGCGGGTGACGGGATCGATGACGATGGTTCTCGTTTCTGCCATGATCTTCTCAAGCTCCAAAGCGCGTCCTGGCGCTCAGCTCCGGCTCCCGGCCCTCGAGCAGCTCCGTCAGCGCGTAATGGATCACATCGGCCGAAGGCGGACAGCCGGGCAGATAGACATCCACGTGCACCACCTCATGCACCGGCCGCGCATACGGCAGAAGCCGGGGAATCACTTCGTGCGGCGTGCCCTGCATCAGGGTCGCATTCTCGCGATAAGCACGGTCATAAATCGCCTGCACGGGAAACGGATTGCGCATGGCCGGAACATTGGCGGTCACGGCGCAGTCGCCCAGCGAGACCAAAAGCTTCGTCCGGCGGCGGACGAGCCGTATCTTGTGCAGATCCTCCTCGCTGCTCACGGCGCCTTCAACCAGCGTGATATCTACGTCCGGCGGAAATTCCTTCGCGTCGACGAGCGGGCTAAAGACGAGCTCAACTTTCTCCGCCAGCTCGATCAGCCGTTCGTCCATGTCCAGAAAGGACATGTGGCAGCCGGAGCAACCATCGAGCCATACCGTTGCCAGTCTCTTCCTGCTCATGTGCGCTCTCCCCGCATCAAGGTGAGATAGGGGAGGAACTGTCGGCGTTTCTCCATCTCCGCCACAGAACGGCCCTTCTCAAAGAGCGCTCCCGTAGGGCACACCTGAACGCATTTGCCGCAGCTGGTGCACGACTCGGAAGAACCCCAGGGCTGGTTCAAATCCGTGATTACTTTGGAGTCGATCCCGCGGCCCATTAGATCCCACGTGTGCGCGCCCTCAATTTCATCGCAAACGCGCACGCAGCGCGTGCAAAGCACGCAGCGGTTGTGATCGAGCACGAAGCGTTCGTGCGAGGCATCAACCTGTTTTTTCGGGTAGCGGTACGGAAGATGAATATGCGTCACGCCCAGCCTCTGCGCCATGGTTTGCAGTTCGCAATGGCCGTTCGAAACACAGACCGAGCAGATATGATTGCCCTCGGTGAACAGCAACTCCACGATCATTCTGCGATAACTCGCGAGCTCCTCCGAACTGGTGGTGATCTCCATCCCCTCATCCACCGTGGTCGTGCACGCCGGCAGCAGCTTGTTCGAGCCCTTGACCTCAACCAGGCACAACCTGCATGCGCCCACGGTGGAAAGCCCTTCAAGCTGGCATAGCCGTGGAATGAAGATTTTGTTCTCGCGCGCAACCTCGAGAATGGTCGCCTGGGGCCGCGCGCTGCAGTCGCGGCCGTCGATCTTCAGCGTCCTTACTGCGCCGGTTGCGCTCATGCGTCCACCTTTTCGAGCATCTTCACGCCGCAAGCGCCTGCCGGGCACTTGTGCTCGTGAACGTGCGCCTGGTACTCCTCAAGAAAATATTTGAGCGTGCTCAGCACCGGATTGGGAGCCGACTGCCCCAGCCCGCACAAGCTCGTATGCTTGACCAGGTCGCAGAGCTCCTCCAGCAACTTCAGGTCCTGCGCGGCCGCCGACATATCGGTAATGGCGCTCAGAATCCGGTGCATCTGATACGTGCCTACGCGGCAGGGGATGCATTTGCCGCACGACTCCGTCATGCAAAAATCCATGAAGTATTTGGCCACATCCACCATGCAGGAAGTCTCGTCCATCACGATCATGCCGCCGGAGCCCATGATGGAGCCCGCTCGTGCGAGCGACTCATATTCGACAGGCATATCGAGCGTCTCCCGCGGCAGGCATCCGCCGGAAGGCCCGCCGGTCTGCACGGCCTTGAACTCTTTCCCGTCGGGAATGCCTCCGCCGATCTCGAAGACCATCTCGCGCAGGCTGATGCCCATGGGCACCTCCACAAGGCCGGTGTTGCGCACGCGCCCCGCCAGGGCAAATACCTTTGTGCCCTTGCTCTGTTCGGTGCCGATCTGCGCATACCAGGCGCCGCCGTTGCGCAGAATCGGCGGAACATTGGCGTAGGTTTCCACGTTATTGATGAGCGTCGGCTGGCCCACCAGGCCCTCCATCGCCGGATACGGCGGGCGCGGGCGCGGCGTGCCGCGCCTGCCTTCGATCGACGCGATCAGCGCGGTCTCTTCGCCGCAGACGAAGGCTCCCGCGCCGAGGCGCAGTTCGATATGAAGATTGAAACCCGTTCCACAGATGTTTGCGCCCAGCAGCCCCAGCCGCTCCGCCTGGCGAATCGCCGTCTTCAGGCGCGCAATGGCCAACGGGTATTCCGCGCGAACGTAGATGTATCCCTGCGATGCGCCCACGGCGTAGGCCGCAATCAGCATTCCCTCGAGTACGCGATGCGGATCGCTTTCGAGTACGCTGCGATCCATGAACGCACCCGGATCTCCTTCGTCCGCGTTGCAGATAACAAATTTCTGTGTCCCTACCGCCTTTGCAACCGTGCTCCATTTAAGGCCGGTCGGGTAGCCGGCGCCGCCGCGGCCGCGCAACCCGCTGGTCGTAATCTCTGCGATCACCTGCTGCGGCGTCATCTCCGTGAGCGCCTTCACCAGCGCGTGGTAGCCCTGGCAGGCGATGTACTCTTCAATGCGTTCGGGATCGATCGTCCCCGAGTTCTCCAGCACAATTTTTTTCTGACGCTGAAAAAAAGGCGTATCGGTGGGGCAGAGGAGTTGCTCGACTAGGCTCCCTTGCAGACTGTCGAGAATCGCGCCCGCATCTCGCGCCGAAACGTGCTGGTAGAGATGGCCGGTGCTGATTGAAACCAGCGGGCCCTCGGAGCACAGGCCCATGCAACCAACGCCCTTGACTTGGCACTGGTCCCCGAGGCCGCGGCTCGCGGCTTCCTTGACGAGCGCCTCTTTCACCGCGTCGCTCTGGCAGGAAAGGCAGCCCGCCGCCACGCAGACATTCACACGCTGCGGAAATTCCCGCTGCGTCTCGCGTTCCCTTTGCGCAATATCTTCCAGTTCTTCAGGAGTCATGCCGTGCCCATTTCTCCAGATGCGTGCGCAGGGAGGCCACATCCACTTTGCCTGCTACTTCCTGGTCGTACACCACCGCCGGCGCCAGTCCGCAGGAGCCGAGACACCTGGCCGTCAGCAGCGAGACTTCACCGTCTTCTGTTGTTTCGCCCGGAGCGACATGCAGGGTTTGCTGCATCGTGTCCAACAGATGCTGCGCTCCCTTGATGTAGCAGGCCGTTCCCAGGCAGATGACACAAGTATGTCTTCCGCCCGGCTTCAGAGTGAAAAAGTGATAGAACGTGGCCACGCCATAGGCCTGGCTCAGCGGAACGCGCAGCGAGAGCGCCACGTAGCGCAGCGCTTCTTCATCCAGAAAGCCGAATGCCTGCTGAACCGTGTGCAGCGTCTCAATCAGGCCGTGGGCGTTGGCCCCCGCCTTGCGCATTGTCGCATCCACGAGCTTCCAGCGCTTGTCCGCACTGGGCGGCGCGGGCCTTGCTCCGTAGTCGGGCATGGTGGTCACTTTCCCCCGCGAATTTCATCAACAACGTTGCTGTTCTTACGTTAGAATTTCAACGGCCAGTCAAACCGTGACTCCAGTCACAAATCCCAGATTGCTCATGATTCCACATTTTCGTTTCCCTGCCATCGGTGCGCCGCAATCATCGCCTGGCCCAGGCATAATCCTCCATCGCCGCATGGAACTTGGCGTTGCGTGAACACCTTGAACCCTTCGGCCTCGAGAAGAGCTGTCAATTTGCGCAGGAGCAATTGATTGTTGAAGGTTCCGCCGCTCAGGCAGACGCGATCGAGTCCCGTGCGCTCGCGCGCCCAGCGGACGCTTCTCGCCAGAACGTCTGCGAGCCCCTGGTGAAAGCGCGCGCTGATCACACCCGCCGGAACTGAGGCCAGCACTTCCTCCACCAGCGTCTCGAACATAACTCGCGTGGCGATGACAAAACCATTGCCCGCATCCCTGAGTTCAAATGGATAACGCCCGCCGTCTTCGCAGCCTCCCGACGCCGATTCCAGTTCGATTGCAGCCTGGCCCTCGTAGCGCACTTCCTGCCGAATGCCGACAATCGAGGCCACTGCGTCAAAAAGGCGCCCGCAGCTCGAGGTCAGCGGAGAATTCACACGCCGTTCCAGCATCCGCTGCGTGAGAGCGATCTTCTTCGCGTCGATTTGCCTGAAGAACGGCAGACTCTTTTTGCGAAACTCCGCCCCGAGAGAATGGGTGAGATAACTGACCGCCATCCGCCACGGCTTGTGAATGGCCGCCGCTCCGCCGGGCATGGGTACATACTCAAGATGCCCCGCGCGCGTGAACTTTTCATAATCGGCGATGAGCACTTCCCCGCCCCAGATGTGGCCATCCGTGCCATAACCGGTGCCGTCGAGCGCCAGGCCGATCACCGCCCCATCCAGGTGATTCTCCGCCATGCAGCTGGCAATGTGCGCGTGATGATGCTGGACGCCGATCAGCTTCCGGCCCGTCTGCTCGAGTGCCCATTTGGTGGAGAGATATTCAGGATGCAGGTCGTAGGCGATGATCTTGGGATCGATCTCGAGAATCCTCCGCAGATGATCGATCGCCTCCAGGAAAAATCCGTACGCCGCCAGGTTTTCCAGATCGCCGATGTGCTGGCTCAAGAACGCCCGCCGCCCCTCCGCGAGGCAGATCGTATTCTTCAACTCTCCGCCCACGGCCAGAATGGCCGGCGTCTCTTTGTGCAGAAGAATCGGCACCGGAACAAAGCCGCGCGAACGGCGAATCTGCTGCACGCGCCCGTTTACCACCCGCACCACCGAGTCGTCGCAGCGCAGAAGAATCTCCCGATCATGGACCAGGAAAAAGTCCGCAAGCGCGCGCAGTCTTTCCTCCGCCTCGCCGTTCTCGATTGCGATGGGCTCCTCGCTCGCATTGCCGCTGGTCATCACCAGCGCCTTGAATCCACCGCGGCGGAAGAGCAGATGATGGATGGGCGTATAAGGGAGAAACAGGCCGAGTTCACGTACTCCCGCTGCCACTTCCTCGGGAATGGCGCAGTTGTTCTTTCTCTGCAGCAGCACAATCGGCCGCTCAAACGAGAGCAGCGCCTTGCGTTCGTCCTCATTCACTTCACAAAACTCTTCCGCGGCCTCGACGTCGGGAACCATCACAGCAAACGGCTTTCCCACCCGGCATTTGCGCTCGCGCAAAATTCCGACTGCTGCCGTATTCTGTGCGTCCGCCACAAGATGAAAGCCGCCCAGTCCTTTGATTGCTCCAATCCGCTCCGATAGCAAGAGTGCAACCGCGACACCCAGCGGGTCAGAAACTGAGAGTTTCCTTGTCTCTTTGCGCCAAAGCGCAAGCCTTGGGCCGCAATCGGGGCACGCATTCGGCTGTGCATGGAAGCGGCGGCTGTGCGGATCGTCATACTCGGTCTGGCAAGCCGCGCACATGCGGAACCTGGCCATCGAAGTGCCCGGCCGATCATAGGGAACGCTGCGCACGATGGTGAAACGCGGCCCGCAGTTTGTGCAATTG
>JASHUF010000107.1 GCA_030040175.1 Acidobacteriaceae bacterium | reverse complement strand
CGGCGAGGCCGATCCATTTCTGGTGCAGCCGGCTGTCAAGCCAGGCGCCCAAGAGCCAGCCGATGAAGGCCGCGCAGGGCAGAATGAGCGCGACCTGAATCATCTTTTCGGCCTGGACAATGGCGTCGACGAGGGCGGAGGACCGGCCGCGTGGCTTGGGGTCGGGAATGGGGTTGTGGAAGGGCACGTTGCTTCTCAAAAAAGCATACAGGGACGAGCGGCGGATGCACACAGAGCCGCGCCGCGAGCGGGTATACTGCCCTTTTGAGATGAGGCATTCGAGCGGAAGGAATCAGCGTGTTCGAGTCAGAGTTTGAGCAGAATCTCTTCAAGCTGCGCCAGGAAAAGCTAAGAGAGATCGAGAAGCTGGGCCAGGCGGCGTATCCCAACCGGTTTCCGGCGGCGCAGGACGAGCGGGCGGCGAGCGTGGCCGAGATTCGCGCGCAGTGGGGCGAAGCGACGGGCGAGGCGCTCGAGGCCGAGCGGCCGCACGTAGCCGTGGCCGGGCGGATCATGGCCATTCGCCAGCAGGGCAAGGCCGGGTTTGCCACGCTGCAGCAGGAGGGCGCACGGCTGCAGATCTACGTGCGCCTGGATGCGGTGGGCGAGCACGGGTTCGCGCTCTACAAGCTGCTCGATTTAGGCGACCACATCGGCGTGACCGGGTATTTGTTTCGCACGCGCACGGGCGAGCTGACCGTGCACGTGGAGACGCTCGCGTTCCTGGCCAAGGCCATGCTGGCGCTGCCGGAGAAGTATCACGGCCTGGCCGACGTGGAGCTGCGCTACCGGCAGCGGTACGTCGATCTGTTTGCGAATCTCGATTCGCGCGAGGTTTTCGTCAAGCGGGCCAAGGTGCTGCGGGCGCTGCGCAAATTCTTTGACGAGCGCGGGTATCTTGAAGTGGAGACGCCGATGATGCAGCAGATCGCCGGGGGCGCGGCGGCGCGGCCGTTCGAGACGCATCACAACGCGCTCGACATGAATTTGTACCTGCGCATCGCGCCCGAGCTCTATTTGAAGCGGCTGGTGGTGGGCGGGCTCGACCGCGTGTACGAGATCAACCGCAACTTCCGCAACGAAGGCGTGAGCACGCAGCACAATCCCGAGTTCACGATGCTGGAGTTCTATCAGGCGTATGCGAATTACTGGGACCTGATGGATTTGACGGAGGAGCTGCTGAAGTTTGTGGCGACGGAGGTGAACGGGACGACGAAGACGGTGTTCAACGATGTGGAGATCGACTTCGGCAAAGTTGAGAGATTGACGATGCGGGAGGCGATCGTAAAGTTCTGGAATCCGGGAAGGATCAGTCGCCCGCCAGCAGCTGAAACTTTCTCGTCCATCGAGAGCTTTCGCGATTGGGTGCTCTCGTTTGAGCCGGGTGCAGACAGAGAAATTGAGGATGAGTTCGAGCCCATCGACCCGGAATCATTGCCTACGGGAAGCGACGAAGATTACGAGAATGCCCCCAAATCTCCTGTTTTCGACGAGCCTTTTGAATATACCTTCGCTTACTACGAATATCGCCAACTTCGTGCGGGCAGAAAGCCGTTGGGCAAGTCAATCTCCGATCTGTTCGAGATCGTCGCCGAAGAACACTTGATCCAGCCCACCATCATCTACGAATTCCCTACCGCGATCTCGCCGCTCTCGAAGCAGAAGCCGGATGATCCGGATTGGGTAGAACGCTTCGAGCTTTATGCCGGAGGGTTTGAGCTGGGCAACGCCTTCAGCGAGCTGAACGATCCGGTGGAGCAGAAGAAGCGCTTTGAGCAGCAGCTGGCGGAGAAGGCGCGCGGCGACGAAGAGGCGCACGCGATGGATGAGGATTACGTGCGGGCGCTGGCGTATGGGCTGCCGCCGACGGGTGGCATGGGCCTGGGTGTCGACCGCCTGGTGATGCTGCTGACGGGGTCGAAGTCGATTCGAGACGTGATCTTGTTTCCCTTGATGCGAAATACCGGGGGCAAGGAGGAGGCGAAGTAGGTTTGGGTTCTTGCTCTCCCACCCTAAACGCGTACTCTGCGTTTAGGGTGGGGCACCCCGATTTTGGGGCGAAGGGGGCGAAAAGCAACTGCAGGTCCTTCGACTCCTCGTCCGCCGCGGCGGACTCGTCGCTCAGGATGACAGCGCAGGGATTAGACAGGGACAGTGGGGGCAGATGTGAGCGTTGAGGAATTTGCGCGGTACATGGCCTCGAAGAATGTGGTCAAGCCGCCGGGGGAGCAGAAGTATCCATGTCCTTGCTGCGGATACCGCACGCTAACGGAGCGGGGCATGTACGCTATTTGCCCGGTCTGCTTTTGGGAGGACGATGGGCAGGATGAACATGATGCAGACGTGGTGCGCGGCGGGCCGAATCACGGGTTGAGCCTGGCGCAGGCGCGAAAGAATTTTAGGGAGTTCGGGGCCTGCGAACGGCGGGTGCTTGGCCATGTGCGCAAGCCGTTGGAGTCGGAGATAGATTCCGAATCCTGAGCGGGCACGGCAGTTCGTCCGTGTGTTTTTCTCGCCGCTGATCCCTGGTCCGTATCGAACTCAGCAAGGAGCTTAACTCGACCTTGAACATCCTCTTCGTCGGCGACATTTTCGGCAGCGCAGGGCGCAGGATTGTGCGCGAACACATCGGGCACGTGCGCAAGACGCATGGCGTGGAGCTGACCATCGTCAATGCGGAAAACGCGGCCGGTGGGTTTGGATTGACGCCGGCGCTGGCCGAGGAGATCTTCGACCTGGGCGCGGACGTGCTCACGACGGGCAATCACGTGTGGGACAAGAAGGAACTGGTTGAGTACCTCACTTCTCCAAAACCTGACAGCGCGGAGCGCGCGCGGCGGGTGCTGCGGCCGGCGAACTTTCAGCCGGGGCTGCCCGGCTATGGCGTGTACGAGGGCACGACGCGGAGCGGCGTTGCTTATGCAGTGGTGAACCTGCAGGGGCGCGTGTTCATGGGCGGGACCAACGACCCGTTCCACGCGGCCAACGCGCTGCTCGAAGAGATTGCGGCCAGGGTGATCGTGGTGGACTTTCATGCCGAGGCGACGAGCGAGAAGGTGGCCATGGGCTGGCACCTCGACGGGCGCGTGACGGCGGTGCTGGGCACGCACACGCACGTTCCCACGGCGGATGAGCGCATTCTCCCGGGCGGAACGGCGTACCAGACCGACGTGGGCATGAGCGGCCCGTACGACAGCGTGATCGGCGTGGACAAGGACCTGGTGCTGCAGCGGTTCCTGACCAACATGCCGGGGAAATTCGAGGCCGCGAAGGGGAACGCGAAGATGTGCGCGGCGCTGATTGCGTGCGACGCGGAGACGGGACGGGCGCAGTCGATTCAGAGGATCATGCTGGGGGAGTGAAGGCGGCTAGCTCCAGCAATCATCATGCTTTCCCAGGTCCCCAAATGCGAGGGACCTGGGGCACCCGGCCAAGTGCGGAATTGCAAGTTGGCAAGTTAGCGTCCGCTGCGCGGACGTTGGCAAGTTCGCGGGTTGGCGGCGCAGCGGAAGTCAGTGCTTTCCCACCCTTTCCACGATGAAACCGTGGAAAGGATGGGGCAACCTCACGACGACGGAATTGGCTTGGCGTTCTGCTCGGCGGAGGAAGGCGGGACGGTCTTCTCTCCCTTGATTCCGACAGGGCCGTGCGCCGCCTTCAGCAATCTTCCCTTGCCGTTGAAGATCAGCGTCCATTCCATGGGCTTTGGAACCGCCGCTAGATCCGTGAAACGAACGATCGCACCGCCTTGCGCGGGGATTTGAAGGCTGGGCGCGGAGGCGGAAGGATAATTCCGTCCGCTGGCAGCGCCTTCCGGCGCGGCGCTGGGGTTGGCTCCGGCGAGAGCGGCGTAGCAGAGGGCCGTGCCCAGCCAGCCCGGTGCGGAATTCGGCGTCGGGTCAGCCTGTTCTTCCGCGCGAATGCGGTTAAAGGCGGCAAGGGTGAGCGCGTTGACGGGCGCGGGTGAGAAGAGCGAATAGCTGCGGCGCTCAACAGGGATAATGCGAATGCGCCCCGCGCCGTTGCGGGGGATCGACGCCGAAAAGACGCTCACGTCGCCGGCACCGTTGTTCCGCGTAAAGCGGAGAAAAAGATGGTTGGGCAGCGCGGGACAGACAAGCTGGCGGTAACTCCACTTGCCTTCGTTGAAGGCGATGTCGGCATAGCCGGCACGCTCGGCAATCGAAGACTCCGAGTCGGCTTCGAGGAGCCGATCCTGCTCGGACATTTCGTCAGCAGAGCGCAGCTGAATGGAGCGGGCGATCTCGAGGGGACCGGCGCCGGGCGGAAACGGCGTAGGCACGGTGCGGTCAGGGACGGGTTTTGCGCCGGGCGGGGTGGTGGAGTCGGCGCCGGACTGCGTGTGCGCGCGCGAAACAAGCGCGAGCAGCGAGGCGAGCGCCAGGAACGCAGCAACGGTGCGCGAGGAGACCATGCTGCCGCTAGACTACCACTGCTGCGCAAGGGGGGATTTTGGTCAAGCGCATGGGCAGAGAAGCTGGCAGCCCGCGCATGCAGGCTGCCTTTTCGTTTGCACGAGCTCTTGCGTTAGCGGCCCGACGCGTGATGGCCGGCCGGCGACTTGGCCGGGTGGTGAACCGGCGTGGCCTTCTTTTCGAGCTGGAGGAATCCGTCGCTCAGCACAATCTGCGCAGAGGCCTGACGGCCGTTGGCGGCGGG
>JASHUF010000106.1 GCA_030040175.1 Acidobacteriaceae bacterium | reverse complement strand
GCGTGTGCTCATGCGAGTCCACGGTGTAGAGGCCGGCGAAGACCATGGGCTTGATGTCTTCGAAACCGGGCAATGCGTGCGCTGCGGGCCGCGCGTCGTCGGTGACGGTGTCGCCGATGCGGGTGTCGCCCACGTTCTTGATGGTGGCGGCAAAGAAGCCGACCTCTCCCGCGGAAAGCTCGCCAACCTCGACGGGCTTGGGCGAGAGGAATCCGATCTGATCGATGTCGTAAGATTTCGAATTCGACATGAGGCGGATGCGCTGCCCCCTGCGCATGGTTCCCTGCATCACGCGCACCAGCACAATGACGCCGCGGTAAGCGTCAAACCAGGAGTCGAAGATGAGCGCCTGAAGCGGAGCTTCGGGATCGCCCGCAGGGGCGGGCAGCCGGTGCACAATCGCTTCCAGAACGTCAGGCACGCCCTGGCCGGTCTTGGCGCTGACGGGGATGGCGTCGGTCGCGTCCAGGCCGACGGCCTGCTCGATAGCCTCCTGGGTGCGCGTAATGTCCGCCGAGGGAAGGTCGATTTTGTTGATGACGGGGATGATCTCGAGGCCGTGGTTGATGGCGAGGTACGCGTTGGCGAGGGTCTGTGCCTCCACGCCCTGGGTGGCGTCGACCACAAGCAACGCACCTTCGCACGAGGAGAGCGAGCGGGAGACCTCGTAGCTGAAGTCCACGTGGCCGGGCGTGTCGATGAGGTTGAGTTGATAGGTCTGGCCATCCTTCGCCGTGTACATCATGCGCACGGCGTGGGCCTTGATGGTGATGCCGCGCTCGCGCTCGAGGTCCATCGCGTCGAGGACCTGGGCCTGCATCTCGCGGTCGCTCAGGGCGCCGGTCAGTTCCAGAAGACGGTCCGAGAGCGTCGACTTGCCATGGTCGATGTGGGCAATGATGGCGAAATTGCGCAGGAAGCGTGCGTCCATTGGGGATACGCAAAGAAAGGGCTTGGCGCCCAAGGCACGCAAAGCCCTCTCAGGCTAGCTTATCATCGGGCAGTTTGCGGAAGCCTGCGCGTGGAGGGCGGAACAGAGCTAGTAGATTTCAATGGTGGCGCGATGGCCCGGGGCTGCGGCAAGCCGCTGGTCTCGCGTGATCAAGGGAGCCTCCAACTCTTCGGCGAGCGCCACGTAGGCCGCGTCATAAGCGCTCAGGTTCTGTCTCAGCCGCCAAACGCGGTCGAGCAGCAGCACGGGAGCATAGCGTGTGATGCGAAGAGCCCCGAGATCCTCGATTGCCTCCTCGGCCCGCCGGGGCATTACTGTCCGCTCGCGCACCAGGCGCCGCAAGACCTGAGCAAACTCCACGTCGAGCAGGTGCACGGTGTGGAGGGTGTCGCTTTGCGCGTAGATGCGTTGCTCGATGCGCTCTCCGGCCGGGGTCTGTAGCAGCCAGTCGATGGCCGCCGAAGCATCGAGCACGATCACCGCGCGCCGCGCTCCTCGCGCACCAGGCCGCCGGTGTCCAGAGCGGCGGACAGCCGTGTGCGCCCATGCAGGCGCTCGCGGAACTGGGCGAGCGTGGGACGCTCCGCAATCTCCCTGAGTTCCCCGAGCAAATAGTCGGAGAGAGACATGCCGGCCGTGGCGGCGCGGGCCTTCAGGCTGCGATGGAGAGCGTCCGGAACATTGCGAACCTGGACCATTTTCCCCATGTTCTGAGCATAGTTACATGGGTTGCACATGTCAAACCTCGCTGGTGATCAGCGGTTTGGACAATCGGTGAAAGACAACCGCATATGCCTCACTCCGTTCGGGATGACAAGCAAGTGGAGGACAATCCGCTCAGAGAGGCGCGGCCGTTCGCGCCATAGCTTATCATCGGCATAGTGCATCCAGCTCATTCACGCGCGGCCGGACGAGTGCGTCTCTGGACGGGCAGGGATTGGCGTCATTTTTCGTGGACCGCTCTTGCCGCGGGAGCTCTGCTTGCGCTCACCGGCTGCCCTTCGTCGCACGCCCCAAGCGCCTCAGCCGTCCAACCCACGCAAGCCATTGCGCCGCCGGTGGTCGCGCCTCCGGCAGCGGTGCAGCCGGCGGCTCCGCCCGCACCGCCACCTCCGAGCGCAGAGGATCTCCGGGTGCGGCAGATTATCGCGCAGGTAGAAGCGGCTTATGCACGCGGCGAGGCCGACTACCGCAAAGGCATGCTGGCTGAGGCCAAGGTGGAGTTCGATCGTGCCGTGGATCTGATGCTTTCGAGCGGCGTGGACGTTCGCAGCAACTCCCAGTTATCGGACGAGTTCGACCATGTCGTGGACGAGGTGAATGCGCTGGAAATGGAGGCGCTCAAGCAGGGCAACGGCTTTGTGCCGCAGGAGGAAACGACCCCGGGCGAAGCCGCCAGCGACGTGACCTTTGCCGTGGATCCGAACCTGGTGGCCAAGGCAACGGCCGACCTGGCCACAACCAAGTCCGACCTTCCGCTGGTGATGAACGATTATGTGGCCGGGTTCATCAACTTCTTCGCCAATACGCAAAAGGGCCACAACACGCTGCTGCACTCGTTCGAGCGCGCGGGTCTCTACAAGGGGATGATCGAGCGGGTTCTGGCCGAAGAAGGCGTGCCCCAGGATCTGATCTACCTGGCCGTCGCCGAGTCGGGATTTCAGCCGCGGGCCGTCAACCGGCGCTCCCGCGCCGGGGGCATGTGGCAGTTCATGCCTGTGGGCGACTACGGCCTCGGCCGCAACCGCTATGTGGATGAGCGCTTCGATCCCGAGAAATCGACGCGCGCCTATGGCCGCTATATGAAGTTTCTCTACGACCAGCTGGGCGACTGGTACCTGGCCATGGCGGCCTACGACCACGGCGCCGGGAATATTCAGCGCGCCGTAGAGAGGACCGGCTACGCCGATTTCTGGGAGCTTTACAAGCGCCACGAGCTGCCCAGCGAGACGCAGAATTACGTGCCGGAGATTCTGGCCGCCATCATCATCGCCAACCATCCGACGCAGTACGGCTTCGACGATGTCACGCTCGATCCGCCGGTGCTCACCGACACGGTGACGGTGAATTATTCGATCGACCTGCGCCTGGTTTCGGACCTGGTGGGCGCGCCGGTCGACGAGCTGGAGGCGCTCAATCCCAGCCTGCTGCACGGAGTCACACCTCCCGATGCCTCGTTCGATCTGAACTTGCCGGCAGGCACGGCTACGCTATTTGACCAGCGCGTGGACGCGATCCCGGAGTCGAAGCGCAATGCATGGCGCTATCATCTGGTCACGCCCGACGACACGCTGGCCTCCGTGGCGCACGAATACCAGACTCAGCCCGCGGAGCTGGCGGCGGTGAACCAGCTAAGTCCGGGCAGCGACCTTAAAGGCGTGGATGCCCTTGTGGTTCCTCAGGTCCCGGAAGCCATACCCACAGCCCACCGGGTTCTCTACACGGTGCGCCGGGGCGATACGCTGATCACCATTGCCGACCGATTCGGGGTGTCCCTGGCCGAACTGCGGAGATGGAACAATCTGACCGGAACAAGGGTGGAACCGGGGCGCCGCTTGCATGTGGCCGAGCCCGCTCCGGTGCGGCACGCAAGCCAGCGCGCGCACACTTCGGTAACCAGGAGCAAGCCGCACTCCACGGGCCGGGCCAGGGGTTCGGGCTCGAAGACCGCGCCGGCATCTGCGCGCAAAGGCGCGGCCAAGAAGCCGTCCGGAGCGGGCAATTAGGGATCAGGAAGCCGGAGCTGCTCCTGCGCGCACGCGCGCCGGCCCTGCGCAGGCCGCACTGCCGAAGCAAAAAAACTCATCTCCGAGCATTCCGTGCTTGTTTTTTGCTTTCTTTGTGTGCAAGCTATAGCTACAATCACTTGCGCATGCGAAGTCAACTTGAAATTCGCATTGGTGCGAGGCAGTTCAATACCAGGGCAGCG
>JASHUF010000105.1 GCA_030040175.1 Acidobacteriaceae bacterium | reverse complement strand
CCGGGAAAAATTGCCATTTCCCGTTGTGCGAGAGATACTTCTTAAGGTGAGTTTTTCGCCCGGGTTTACTATCCATGTTTACTATCCATCACGCATTCGCGCTGGCGCCGGAAGGGCAAATTGGGGACCGTCGGGGAGCCCTGCTTCCGTGTTCCAGTTTAGCAAAATGGATAGTAAGTTGGATAGTAAGCGACAGTCGATCACTTAAATGATTGATTCTAAAAAGCGGGAGTAGTTCAGTGGCAGAACGTCAGCTTCCCAAGCTGAATGTCGCCGGTTCGATCCCGGTCTCCCGCTCCAAAGCCCTTGCGAGTCCTGCAAAAGCTCCGCTGATTTTTTTCCTATCCCAGGCCCATCGCACACACCCGCTCCCCGCGCGGGCAGCCTTTGCCGGTCCGCATCAGACGGGCATCACGCAAGCCCCGCCAGCTTGCGTGCGCGGCGAAAGACCCTCAGCAGCATCGCCCGCGTCAGTTTGCCGGTATTCGTGTTTTGCAGCGAGGGATGGTAGCTGGCGATCGCAAACAGGCCGCTTGGCAGCACGAACTCCGCGCCGTGCGCAAACGCAAATTCCCGCCGCGCGGGCAGCGTACCCACGCGCGCCTCGTGCGCCAGCAGGCCGTCAAAGGCGATGCGGCCCAGGCAGACCACCACGCGCAGATCTTTGAGCAGGCTCATCTCGCGGTCGAGCCAGGGCGCACAGTTGCGCAGCTCCTCCGGCGTGGGCTTGTTCGCGGGCGGCGCGCAGCGCGCGACCGAGGTGATCCAAAGGCCTGTGAGCTGCATGCCGTCGTCGCGGGAGACCGCATGCGGCTGCGAGGCAAATCCCGCCTGGTGCAACACGGGATAAAGAAAATCGCCGGAGCCGTCGCCGGTGAAGGGACGCCCGGTGCGATTGGAGCCGTGCGCGCCCGGCGCCAGGCCGAGGGCGAGCACCCGCGCCTTGGGGTCGCCGAACGACGGAACGGGACGGCCCCAGTATTCCCAGTCGAGGTAAGCACGCCGCCTGGTCTGCGCGATGGACGTGCAATAGGCGCGCAATCGCGAGCACTTGGTGCATCGAGCGATCTCCCGATTCAGAGTTTCGAGCGCAGGCACCGCGCGAACCATGAGCGAATTCTACCCGGCGCGGCTGCTGCCTGTGGCAGACTGGCAGGCGGAGGAACTGGCGATGAAATCCGCAAAACTCCTGCTGCTGGCGGGCGACTTTGTCGAGGACTACGAGATCATGGTGCCTTTCCAGGCGCTGCAGATGGTGGGCCACACTGTAGACGCGGTATGCCCCGGCAAGAAGAAGGGAGAATCCGTGCGCACGGCCATTCACGACTTCGAGGGCGACCAGACCTACACGGAAAAGCGCGGCCATAACTTCACGCTTAACGCGACGTTTGACGAGATCGACCCGGCGCAGTACGACGGGCTGGTGATTCCCGGCGGGCGTGCGCCCGAGTATCTGCGCCTGAATCCGAAGGTGCTCGAGATCGTGCGGCATTTCGACAAGGCCCAAAAGCCCATGGCTGCGCTGTGTCATGGTCCGCAACTGCTGGCCGCGGCGGGCGTGCTCAAGGGGCGCAGGGTGAATGCGTATCCGGCCTGCGCGCCGGAGGTGGAGCTGGCCGGCGGTGCGTACGTCAAGGTCGAGATGACCGATGCCGTGGTCGACGGCAAGCTGGTGACGGGACCGGCGTGGCCTGCGCACCCCAAGTGGCTGGCACGGTTTCTCGAAGTGCTGGAAGCGCATCTCGCAAGGCCGTAAATCGGGTTGTTCCCCGAATGCGCGAAAAGGAGGGGGCAACCGGTCCAATTCGTTTTTCGGGTTTTGCGGGTTTTTTACAAGTTTTTACGAGCTTTGCGGGGTGAACGGCTCACTGGCTGTGAGCGTAATTTCGTTGTCTGGTGAAACTTGCGGCGCGGTTGTGCAATGGGAGTGGTGCACTTCGCCGGGGGAGGGGGCTCCCTGGGCGATGAACCGGGGACATTTCTGACATTTTGTACCGGAGACATCCCTGGGAGAATCGGCAGTTTCGATCCTGCAGGCATTCTGCGCCAGACGGGCGCAATGATCGGCAAGAGATGCCTGCACGGTGCGCGGCGCAGGCCAAAGAAATGCCTATGCCATACTGAGGTTTCGGACCCTTGGAAACTGACGCAGCGAACGAAAAATATGGCCGGAATGCCCAATCCGGAGTTTCTGCGCCGCGCTATCGCGCTGGCTACGCAAAACGTGGTCAGCGGAGCAGGCGGACCGTTTGCTGCGGTGATCGTGCGCGCGGGAAAGATCGTGGGCGAGGGCGCGAACTCGGTGACGGCGACGAACGATCCGACGGCGCACGGGGAGATCAATGCGATGCGCGCGGCGGCCCAGGCGCTGGGCACATTCACGCTGGCCGGGTGCGTGCTTTACTCAAGCTGCGAGCCCTGCCCCATGTGCCTGGCCGCAGCGTACTGGGCGCGGCTGGACGCGGTGTACTACGGCGCCAGTGCGGCGGACGCGGCGCGCGCGGGGTTTGACGACGCGTTTCTCTACGGCGAGATGAAGAAGCCGCTCGGGGAGCGGAAACTGCCATCGACTCAGCTCCTGGGCGAGGAAGCGTGGGCGAGCTTTGCGGCGTGGCTGGCCTCGCCGAACAAGATTGAATATTAGGTGTTGGCCGGATTCCTGTTTTCCCCGCCCAAGCGGAGCTTGGACGGTGTACCCGATTTGAAGATTTGGGATGGGGGACCGCGATTTCCCGCCCTTGCCGCATCAGTAAACATTGAGTCAAGGAATCGGACCGTCGCGGATTCCTTGGGCTGGTGTCTTTCTGCCTCTAACTTGCCGGTAATACGGGAGATTCCGTGCGGGCGGCTCCCCCATCCGTGGGATGCCCGGAAGATACCCGCGATCCTGTAAAATGGAGGGAACCGGATGACCCAAACCACTCCAGCGGCTGCCAGCCAGGCTTCCCGCTCAGCGCGGGACCCGGAGTCGCGGGCATTTGCCGGCCAGACGGAAGGTTCCGCGCTCATTGAGGTGAAGGGCCTGGGCAAGATCTATCGCACGGCGCGCGGCGCGCTCACCCTGTTCCACAGCCTGGAGCTGACCGTAGAGCGGGGCGAGATGGTCGCCATTGTGGGCCAGTCGGGTGCGGGAAAGAGCACACTTTTACACATACTTGGTGCTCTTGATGCGCCTTCTCAAGGCACGGTATACTGCGCGTCAACCAACCTAAGTAAGCTCTCATTGCGTCAGGCTGCTGCCTTCCGCAATCGGGAGATTGGGTATGTGTGGCAATTCCATTACCTGTTGCCGGAGTTTACGGCGCAGGAAAACGTGGCCATGCCGCTGCTGGCCCGTGGCATGCGCAAGCAGGAAGCCATGGCCATGGCGGCGAACTGGTTGAAAGAAGTGGACTTGGACGAGCGCACCGGCCATCGTCCAGGCGAACTGTCAGGCGGCGAGCAGCAACGGGTAGCGCTGGCGCGGGCGCTGGTCAACTCCCCCCGGCTGCTGCTGGCCGACGAACCGACCGGCGATCTGGACGCGGTGACCGCCGGACGCACTTTCGAGCTGATCCAGCGGCTGCATGCGAGCCACGGACTCACCTCCATTCTGGTAACCCATAACCTGGAGCTGGCTTCGCGGTGTACGCGGGTTCTGCGCCTTGAAAACGGACGGCTGGCCCGGACGGGAGCCGTTCAGGCCGGCGGGTAACCGGCGGGATGCGGCCACGGTGACCGGCGAGAGAAATCTCGGGGGAAAAGCACCGTTCGCGCGGGTTTTTGAGTCTTAATGAGTAACAGCTTGATGGGAGTTTCAAGCTCTTTCAGGCTGTAAAAGGCGGGTGGGAGTTCCGGCGCGGCGCTGCCGAGCGGGAACGAAGCGGGCTCGATCCAAGCAGGAACCACCCAAAGGAGCTGTTCGGGGGCAGAAGCCGCATTTTCCGGAGGCCTCCCGGCAGCGATAGAGAGGAAGGGCGCGCGCCGGTCGAGCTGAAGCCGGAAGCGGAATTCCGGAGCGACAAGTATTGGGGCTCCGGGTTTTCCCAAGTAAACCGGACGGCTACACCGGCCGATAGCCTGGATTAGAGCGGTTCTCCAGTTTTCGTGGCGTGTTGGGTTCCGTGCAAGGTGGATTTTTCTTAGGGAAAAATCCACTCGGCAGATGGGGCTTCGAATCGGCGGCAACTGGAGAACCGCTCAAGGGAGAGCATCATGTTCGAACGCTACACGGAGAAGGCACGGCGCGTGATCTTCTTCGCGCGCTATGAGGCCAGCCAGTTCGGCTCGCCCTATATCGAGACCGAGCACCTGCTGCTCGGGCTCCTGCGCGAGGATAAAGCGTTAACTAACCGCTTCCTGCGTTCGCACGCCTCGGTGGAGTCGATAAGGAAGCAGATCGAAGCGCACACCACCAT
>JASHUF010000104.1 GCA_030040175.1 Acidobacteriaceae bacterium | reverse complement strand
ACAGCGCCAGCAGCACCCACCACGATCGCGCACGGAGAAAGAGCGAATCTTCTTCGATCGCCGATTCACGCCTTGCGGGCAATGCCGGCACGGAAGCGGCCGTCGCACTCATTGCAATGCTCCTCAGTAGAACGCGGTCCGTAACCACATTGCGCACTCAGGCAGCCCCGGCGCCGCGAAGTACGGCCGGGACCGTTTTGGCAAGGATCTTCAAGTCGAGCCACAGCGACCATTCATCCATGTACTGGATGTCGAGTTGCATCCACTGATCGAAGGAGATCCCGCTGCGGCCATTGATCTGCCAGAGGCAGGTCAGGCCGGGCTTAAAACTGAACCGCCGGCGCTGCCAGTCCTGGCTGAAGCCGGCATAGTCGCGCAGCGGCAGCGGTCTGGGCCCCACCAGGCTCATATCGCCTTTGAGCACGTTGAACAACTGCGGCAGCTCGTCGATGCTGCTTCGCCTCAAGAACCTGCCGACCGGGGTAATCCGCGGATCTTTCCTGATCTTGAATACGGGACCCGACGCCTCGTTCTGTTTTTCCAGGCCAGCCATCAGTTTTTCCGCATTCTGGATCATGGTGCGCAGCTTGTAGATGCGGAACTTTCTTTTGTTCAGTCCGACGCGATCCTGAGCAAAGATGATGGGACCGGGGGAAGTGAGCTTGATGGCAATGGCGGCGGCGATCAGCAGCGGCGCCGACACGACAATCAGCAGCACCGACAAGGCAATGTCAAGCGAACGCTTCATCAATGCGGGCCAGCCTTCGGCGGCACTCGCGAAGGTGGTGATGAACTGATCGCCGTCGAACTCCTCGGTGCGCTGATGCGGACCCTTGATATTGAAGACATCGGAATTGAAACGGAGAATGATTCCGTGCTGCCGGCAAAGATCGGCGACGTTGTGGCAGTGTGTGTAAAAGGAGCCGAAGGGCAGAAAGATTGTGATTTCATCCACTACGTTCCAGCGCAGAAAGTCCTTCAGCCCGGCGCAGTCGCAGACCAGGTTGAATTCGGATTGACGGAACTTCTCCGTTCCCGCCCACTCATCATCGACAAATCCCAGGAGGCGATAACCGCGCTCCCGATCGGCAACAATCCTGAGCGCAAAGTCCACCGCACGCGGATTCGTTCCCAGGACCAGCATGTACCGGAGATTCCTTCCCTGCATTCGAATGCGCGCGAGCAACATGCGGATCACGATGCGCGAACCACAGAGGCTGATCAGGCAAATCGCCCAGAACGCGACGACAAAGGGCAGGGTGATCATGCGCACGGAAAAGATCCAGCCGACGGCGATAAAACATGCCACCGTGAGCGTGATTGCCTTGAAAAGATCGGCTGCTTCCGCCCGCTTTCTGGATAGCCTCCTTGACATGTAGAGACCGGAGATGCAAAGGAGGATATGACAAATCAGGAGCGCCAGGGCAAAGATGAGGAAATTTCCAATTCTGGTGCGCAGCGCGAGGAACTCTGCGAACGACATTTTGTTTTCCACATGAACGATTAGAAGCGCTGCCAGCCCGAACGACAGGGCCACCAGGACGATATCAAAGAGCTTGACGATGCTAATGGAAAGACGATGCCTGTCATTCATGATTTATCTCCACAATTTTGGGGAAATTGTGAGCAGGAAGCATGTGGTTCAATTTGCGTTCATTCGAGACTTCGAAGGCGAGGCAATTCGAGTGGCTCACCGCCGAGGGCAGGCCGCGGTGTCCCCGGAACGCTTTCCGGAAATCCAGCGTCGCATGGGGGCACAATTGAGCGGCGTTCAAAGGTGCTTATAAAGCGCGTCCGGAATGGGAAAGGTTCTCTTGTTGAGAACTGCGGCAAGGATCTCGATCTTCGCTGTCCGCAAGCTGGAGGCTGCCATCTGGGCCGCCTCCCGCCGGGTCGAATTCGCCTCGAGGACTAAGACCAGACCGTCGGACATGCGCCCGAGTGCAATCGAATCGGCATAGCGAGACAGGGGCGGGGCATCGATGATGATGAAGTCGAATTCAGCGCGCAATTCGATGATCCGTGTCTTTAGCCTTTCTGAGGCGAGGAGCTTCGGCGAGTCCTCGGCAATCGATCCCGATGAGATGAGCCACAGATTGTCGAAGTTCACACGCTTGGCGAAAGAGCGAATGGGATCTGCCTGAAGCAGGGCGTTGGTGAGCCCGTAATGATTCGTTGTGCCGAACATGGCCGGGAGTGCGGGCGTTCTCAAATTGGCTTCAAGAAGACAGACGCGACCGCCGGCGTTTTTTGCCAGCGCCTCTGCCACGCCGCGACAGATTCTGCTGCAGCCGCTGCCATGGTCGATCCCCGCAAAGACTACGGCCTGGGGGGGCTTGCCAGTCTGCAGCAAGAAGATTCTCTGCGCCAGGGTGACGGCCTCGTCGCCGTCCACGGGGAACCAGCTTGCGGAGGCCGTGGCGTCTCCGCCGAACGAGGGCGGAGCTTCGTGGAACTCGACGAGTTCACTGCTTTGCTGCACTTTCAACTCTTGCATTAGCTCAAAGTTTCTGCTCATGGAATATCTCTCCCAACGGGTGAATCGATTGGATGGTGATTGCGGGGATCAGCGAAGATTGCGCGTGCGTGGAGCCGGCGTTCGATAGGGAGGAGTCGATTTCAGCCGGCAAGGCCGCACTCACGTTCGCCGATGCGTTCGTCGCGCCCGAACTCCGGTTTCTGAACGCCAACGCCAGCGAGCAAAGCAGCAAAACTGTGAAGAAACCAGCTGCCGATGTGCTATACGCCGATCGGAACGAGAACGACCTGCGAGGGGCGCGTTCCTTTCTCAGAATTGGGGTGAACGGCCTGGACCTGAACAACGGTTTGGACAGGCTAAGAGTCGAGGTTAACGAAGGGTTTGACGTTGATTGTGACCCGGACCCAGGGAACACTTCGAAGATTGCGGGGGGGAGTGGGTTCATCGGACCCGCCCCAGTCAATCGCGGATGGCGCCGCAGGGCGACTTCTTCCAAAGCCTGCCGCTCCCTGCGCTCCGCGGGCTGACTTAGCGAGGCCGCGACTCGATCCGCCGGTGGGGCAGGCAAAAACGATTGCGGGTTCTCGCGCGCATTCGCTGTATAGGACTCCAGGCTGAGGTCGGCGATGGCTTCGCTCACGGCATCGCAATCGATCGTTTTGCGTTTCAGCGCGAAGGCGATGGACATGGCGTTGAAGCACAGATTGTTAATGTTTCTCGGAATCCCCTGGCTCTGCCTGGCAACCAGGGACAATGCGGACGCGGTAAACAAGTCGCTGCCCGAGCTCGAACCTGCGATTCTCAAGCGATGATTCACGTAATCCGCGGTTTCGCTCTCGGAAAGGGGCTTCAAGTGCGCCAGGATGGAAATTCGCTGGCGAAGCTGAGTCATCTCCGCAGAGGCCATTCTCTCGGCCAGCTGCAGTTGCCCCGATAAGACAATCTGGATGAGCTTTTCGCGTGGGGTCTCGAAGTTCGACAGCATGCGCAAGAACTCAAGCACGGATTCGTCGAGGCTTTGCGCCTCGTCGATTACGAGCACGAGCCGTTTTCCGCATCGCGCCTGCTCCGCACAAAGCTCGGTCAACTTACGTTGCAACGCAATGAGGCTTCCCTCCGTCTCTGCGACCCCGAGGTCATCCAGCACGGCGCGCAGAAGGCTTTTGGCATTCTTCAATTGCTGGTAGAGGAAAACGGTGCGCGCGCGACGGGAGATGCGTCCCAAGCCATTGAAGAGCAGGCTTGTCTTCCCCATTCCCGGCCTCGCGATCAGGGCGACGAAACCGAGTTTCGATTCGAGACCGTACTCGAGCGACGCAAGCGCTTCCCGATGGGTTTCACTCGCAAACCAAAAGCGCGGATCGGGCGTGACTCCGAAGGGCTGCTCGCGAAGATTGAAGAAATCGAGGATCATCGAATGCTATGCCGTCTTCCTGGCCACAGAGACGACAACAGGAATATCCAGACTTTCGATAACCTGTGCCGGAGTGTGGAAGGTTGGATCGAGATAATCGATCGTGTACGCGGTGCCGATGCTCAGCAGCATGGCTGCGCCCAAGCTGACCAGCAGGATCATGGGCCAGCCAACGACGGGCAAAGCCGGAATCGCCGGCGGCACTGCGATCGCCACGTTGGCAATCCTGGTTACATCGAGCGCGTTCGATGTATGTTCCTGCTCTCTCTTGCCCAGATAGAGCAGGTAGTTGTCCTCAGCGGCTTTCACCTCGCGTTGCAGATCCTGCTGCTCGACGGAAAGCTGATCCAGGTTGACCATCTGATCCTGGATACTGCGGACACTTTGCCGGGTCGCGGCCCAGGTAGCGCGCTGCGCGGAGAGATCCGCTTCCGTTTTGGCTAAGTCTTCGCGGAGAAGTTCATAGGTTGGGTCGCGGTCAGTGGTTTCCGTAACAT
>JASHUF010000103.1 GCA_030040175.1 Acidobacteriaceae bacterium | reverse complement strand
ACGACGCGCGGCGCAAGATCGGCATCCTCACCGATGCCGATCTCCTCGGCCTGCGCCTGATGGTGCGCGGCTACCTGTTTGCGCGCGATTTTTCCGACGTGGCCGAGGCCATCCAGGCGCACGAGCCCGAGACCATGGGCATGAGCTATGAGATCGCCGATGCACGCGTCCAGGACATGAGCGCCGACGTGTGGAGGCTGATCCGTGTCACCTTCACCGGGGCCGCCATTCTGCTGCGCGAAAAGGCCGCGTATCGCGCCACCAGCTTTCGCATGGCAAGTTAGCCGCGGGACGCCACAATGACTTTGTGAAAGGGAGCCCCGGAGGGGCGCAGGAAAATAGCCCAGGATGAAGTATGTTGTCCGCGCCAGCGGACGACATACGCAATCCTGGGAGCAGCAGCCAAAAAGAAATCAAGAGCCCCGGAGGGGCGCAGGAAAATAGCCCAGGATGAAGTATGTTGTCCGCGCCAGCGGACGACATACGCAATCCTGGGAGCAGCAGCCAAAAAGAAATCAAGAGCCCCGGAGGGGCGATGGAACCGTGCCGCGACTTCCCGCACTCCGAGTTTTGATGCAGTCGCTGCAGCGCTGAAGGAAGCTCCTCCATCGCCTCACCCGTTGACGCAACACTCTCTGGACGGCGACGGACGAACGCATCGGCAAGGCTCCGCATCGTGCGGAGCTTTTTTTGTTCGCGCTCAAGGTTCTTGCACGGAATTCACTGGAACAGGAAAGGAATCCCATGGAAAACAACGATCTGATCACGCGGCTGGAAGCCGCAACCGCTCTGCTCGAACGCGCATTGACTTCGCTCGAAGAGCGCGCCGCCGCGGCTTGCGCGCTCTCCGGCCAGGTGGAACGCATTTCGGCCACCGTGGAGCAAAGCCGCCGCGAATCGGAGCTCGCGGAAAAGCTCGCGGCCGTGGAGCGCGAGCTGGCCGAGCTCAAAGCAGCTTCCGCGCATGCCGCGCTCAACCCGCTGCGCCGCACCCTGCCTGCCTCCACCACGGCCATGCTGGCCAAGCACGGCATCGGCGACGGGCCGGTGGACGTGCGCACCCTCGATGCCGCGCTCTCCGGTCTGAGCCTGGAGCAGCGCATCGCCGTCAAAGGCCAGCTGCTGCGCGCAGGCGCCATCGCGTAAACGGCAGCTTCTAGCTACTAGCTTTCAGCTCCTAGCTAAATGGCCTGCTGACTTTCGCGCTCAAATGCGCCCGGTAACCGTTCCGGCGAGAAGCCGGCGGAAACCGCACCGTGAGAGACATCAACAAGAGCCGAATTTCGGCAGAACCAAGCTAGGAGCTAGAAGCTAGCAGCTAGCGGCTATGCACGGCCCCACCAAGGGCATGGAGAATCCTATGAACGCAACCTTTACTGACATTCACGCGGCGGCCGACTACATCGGGCCGGGCGCCATTGAAGTTCCTCTTTACCAGACGGAGATCTTCGACATCTGCCGCCGCTCCAGCCCCTTCGGCCAGCGCATCAAGCAGGTCCCGGCCACCGGCCATCCCTCGCGCTTTTTCCAGGAGTCGGCCATCCCCAATCCGGGCACCGCCGGCTTCGTCAATCCGCGCAGCATCGCGCCGCCCGTGGTCAGCCCCACGCGCGTTGAGCTCAGTGTGCCCCTCAAGGCCATCGTCGCGCAGATCAACTACAACCTCTTCGACATCGAGCTCGGCAACCAGCAGCAGCAGTTCTCTTATCTGCAGGCCAAGGACCTGGTGGACACGGTGAGCGGCGTCATGGTCACGCACGACGCGGCGCTGTGGAACGGCAACGACACCAGCCTGAGCTCACCCACCACCACGCAGTACATGGGCGTCACCGCGCAGATCGCGGCCGGCGGCAACACCGTCACCGTCAGCACCTCCATGAAAATCGTGCAGACCATCAAGACCACGATCGCCGAGATGGTGGCCAACTCCGGCTACCGGGTGCGGCCGACGGCCATCTACGGCAATCCCGTGCTCCTCGATCTCATCGACCAGGAGATGGTCTCCGACTACAACGTGGTGCTCAACACGGCGCAGATCACCGCCGGCTTTACCGTCAAAATGCTCTCCACGCAGGCCGGCGACCTGCCCCTGATTCCCGACTGGAGCCTCGGTTACACCGGCACGCCGGGATCGGGATCTGCGGTGCTTCCCGCGTACATCGTCACCGAAGATTTGATCGAGTATCACTGGCTCGGCGATCCCACGCCGCGCATCTTCCAGCTCGGCCTGCCCAACGCCATGACCTACCAGTACGTCGCCGTCAAGTTCGGCGCGCCCGTGGTCAAGGGCGCCAGCTTCGCGCATTACCAGGTGCTCGTCGACCGATAAAAGCAAAGGGACTGAGGGATATTCAGGAGAACTGGTTGCATAAGCAGCTTTGTATCAGGGCGCGAGTTCACTCGCGCCGCGAGCAGGCCGAAAGCTGTGTGGGCTTTAGCCCCTGAAGGATGCTTACTTCTCGCCAGGGGGCGTTTTTGCACCAGTTCTCGTCCCTAGAACTGGTTGCATCAATGGCTTTGTAAAAGGGCCCGGCTTCCCGGGGCCCCCAGCGACAGGTCTTCGTCGCTGGGGTGGCTTGAGCCGGGCCGCAAAGGCCTCATCAACGTTGGGGCTTTAGCCCCTGAGGAACACTACCCAACCGCCTGAGGCCATTTGTGCAACCAACTCTAGTCCCTTAGCCCCTCAGTCCCTTAGTCCCTCAGTCCCTGAGTCCCCGCTTTTCGAAAGGACCCTCCATGGCCTATCTCGCGCCATCGGATTACCCCAACTTCGGCTTGCCCGCCGGCACCTCGGCAGACTGGATCACCGCCGCCACGGCCCTCATCAACAGCTACTGCCGGCGCCCTGACCTGAACATCGTGCAATACACCGAGCGTCTGCGCGTCACCGCCGGCGCGCAGACGGTGCTTCTGAGCTACCTGCCGTTGGCGCCGCTCGCGCCCGCCACTTCGCCGCTCGTGACCATGGAAGGCCGCTACACGCGGCCTCGCCGCGGAGAAATCCTGAGCGAACCCATGCTCGAAATCGCGCTGGCGTTTGCGCTGCCCGGCCAATGGACCGCGATCGACATCACCACCGTGGACTACGATCCCTGCACGGGCGAGCTCACGCTGCCGTATAACATCCTCGGCCTGCCCTACAACGAGGTGATGGTCACCTACACGGCGGGCCTGGCCACCATCGGCAACGACGTCATGTCGGCCTGCGCGCAGATCGTGCGCAACGCCCAGTCCACGCCCGCGCTCAACGCCAGCAAGACCAAGATCGACACCATGCAGATGCAGTATTTCTCCAGTTCGCTGATCGACGAAACGGTGCAGGCCTGGCTGAATCCCTACGTGGCCGGCAGGCTGGGGTGAATCATGACCGATACGGCGTCGCGCAATCCCACCGGCGCACCGCAGATGCTGGCCGATGCCCTGCTGCGCAGCGTGAATGGAACCACGGCCTTGCTGCGCGTGACTGGAGCCAACACCGATACCGCGCAATCGGAAGTGGGCCTGGTGGCCACGACATTCGCCGAGGTGCCCGTCAGCCCCGCGCTCATGCGCAAGCTGGCTCCCACGTGGAAAGAAGGCGGCGAGTCGCGATGGGAGCTGCTGCTCTCGGCCACCAGCGTCGAACAGCAGGTTCGCGCCATGAGTCTTGCCTCCGCGGAGTCGCTCTTTTCCATGACCCTCGCCGTCACGGTGGCCTGCCAGGATTATCTGATCGAATCCATTGCCGCCAATGAAGCCTTCGGCCGCGTCTACCTTTACCGGCTCCTGCTGCGCCAGGCGCAACAGCAGGCCGTGTGAATCCTAACACCTGAAACCTGACACTTGAATCCTGACGACTATGCAGAACGCAAAAGACTCCTTCTACATGGCGCTGCGCACGCGGCTGACCACTATCAATCCTGAGCGCACCATCCTGCTGCGCGGCGCGGTGCGTCCGGGCATTCTCGTTGAAGAAGCCGAAGCGCCCTTCGGCCAGCTCCCCAACGATGTCTTCATCCTGCGCTGGCTCGGCCTCGGCGTCGATATGGATCTCGCTTCCACCATGGCCGCCGAGGAGTGCGAGATTCTCTACTCGACCTGCGGCACGCAAAGCTTCGGCGGGCTCGATCGCGGCCGCGCCTTGAGCGAGATGGACGAAGAAGTTCTCGCCATGATCGAGCCCTTCTGCACGCCCAAGCTCAATTACATCGCCGCGCCGCCCGCGGCCATGCTCACGCAGGTCTTCTGGGACGAGCCCGTCTTCGCGCCCGTCGTGGTCCTGCGCGACAAGCTCAGCCGCTCGGCCCGCGTCACCGTTTACAGCTATCAGGAGCTGGGGGAATAAAGCTGGAAGCAAGTCAACAAGTAGGCGAACTGTCTTGTCACCGTGGCCGCACAATCATGAGACAGTAGCTTGCCCGCTTCCCGCTAACTTGCGAACTCGCTAACTTGCCAACTCGCCGACTCGTTCCCTCGTTCCCTTGGTCCCTTGGTCCCTCAGTCCCTCAGTCCCTTGGTCCCTCGGTCCCTTCG
>JASHUF010000102.1 GCA_030040175.1 Acidobacteriaceae bacterium | reverse complement strand
TTGTGAAACACCTGAACCGGGGCAAGCAGGTGCTGCACGACAAGCCCATCCTGATGGAGGCCGCGCGCTCCGGCGTGGAGATGGAGATCGCGCTCCAGTACAACGACAGCTACTCGGAGACGGTGTTCAGCTTCGCCAACAACATCAACACGGTGGACGGAGGCACGCATCTTTCGGGATTCCGCACCTCGCTGACGCGGACCATCAACACCATCGGGCAGCAGATGGGACTGTTCAAGGACATGAAGGAGTCGCTCTCGGGCGACGACGTGCGCGAGGGGCTGGTGGCGGTGGTGAGCGTGAAGCTGCCGCAGCCGCAGTTCGAGGGGCAGACCAAGGGCAAGCTCAACTCCGACATTGCCGGCATTGTGCAGGCCTTTGTGAACGAGCGGCTGGGAATGTTTCTGGAACAGAATCCGCCCGTGGCGCGGCGGATCATCAACAAGGCCATCGAGGCGGCACGGGCGCGCGAGGCGGCGCGCAAGGCGCGCGACCTGACGCGGCGCAAGGGCGCACTGGATGGCGGGGGATTGCCGGGCAAGCTGGCCGATTGCTCCGAGCGCAATCCGGAGCGGTGCGAGCTGTATCTGGTCGAGGGCGAATCGGCGGGAGGGACGGCGAAGCAGGGACGGGACCGGCGGTTCCAGGCGATTCTGCCGCTCAAGGGAAAGATTCTGAACGTGGAAAAGGCGCGCTACGACAAGATGCTGGGCCACGAGGAGATCCGCGCCATGATCACGGCCCTGGGCACCGGCATCGGCAAGGACGACTTCGACCTGGCCAAGCTGCGCTACAGCAAAATTATCCTCATGACGGACGCCGACGTGGATGGCTCGCACATCCGCACCCTGCTGCTGACGTTTTTCTTCCGCCACATGACGGACCTGATCCGGCACGACAACGTGTACATTGCGCAGCCGCCGCTTTACAAGATCAAGAAAGGCAAGTTCGAGCAGTACATCAAAGACGACCGCGATTTTGTGAAGGTGATGGTGGCGCGCGCGTCGGAGGGCATGGTGGTGCGGCACGGCGAGGGCGCGAGCCGCATCGAGGGCGCGGATTTGACACGCTTCATGGGCACGCTGAATGAGTATCTCGGCTTCGTGGAGAAGGTGGACAAGCGCATCCGCAATGAGCGACTGGTGGAACTGCTGGCCAAGGCGGAGCTGACGCAGCGCACCGACTTCGCGTCGAAAACCGGCGAGGGGAACGGCAGCGAGATTCCGGACAAGCTCAAGCGGGTGCACGCGGAGCTGACGGAGCGCGCGGGCGAGTTCGAGATCAAGGTGGGCAAGCCGGTAGAAGACGAAGAGCACCACACCTGGTCGATCAAATTCACTGACGCGCAGAGCGCGGAGCGGCATATCGACTGGAACCTGGCATCGAGCCCCGAGTTCCGGCAGATGATGGCGAAGTACACGCAGATCAAGGAGTATCTGGAGCCGCCGTTCCTGATCGAGTTTGCGCCCAAGACAGCCGCGGCCACCGATCAGGGCCCGGAGGACGAGGAACCGGATGCCGAGGGCGCGCCCGCGCCGGGCAGCCTGCTGACGCGCGCCGAGTCCAAAACCGATAACAGGGCCGGCAGCCGCGCCGGGCGTGCGTTGCGCGAGCCGGTGGAGAAGCCGACGGCGCGCGAGCTGTTTGCCTACATCGTGGAGCAGGGGAAAAAGGATTATCAAGTCCAGCGGTACAAGGGCCTGGGCGAGATGACGAGCACGCAGCTCTGGGAGACGACCATGGACCCGGAACGGCGCACGCTGCTCCGGGTGAAGCTCGAAGACTTGGCCGAGACCGACGCCATCTTCACCACGCTGATGGGCGAGGACGTGGAGTCGCGGCGGAAGTTCATCGAAGACAACGCGCTGGACGTGAAGAACCTGGACATTTGAATCCGCGATCTCGCCCAAGCGAGCTTGGACGGGGCGCCCAGTCTGACAGGCCCGCTTGCGCCGCTGGCGCGGGCGGGCTTTTCGTTACAGCCAGCCGGGTCTGGAAGCCAGGACAATTGACCGCGGCGCGGCGACGGATGATAGGCTTTTGGCACCGACTCCACCGACCGGCGCAGGACGCCATTAACCCACAGCCGCGGGCCCTCCCGGTTTCCATTTGAGCTGTGGCGGCAAGGCCGCGCCGGCAATTGTGCCGGCTCGCGCAAGCGCGCTTTCGCGGGCCGGTCCGCGCGATGGCCGCGTGATCCGGGGTGCAAAAACAGGAACCGACTCGACGAAGGAAAGGATGAGGATCGAGATGGATGAAGCGAGGAAGTCAGGGATGGGGATCCGGCGCGAACGGAACAAGAGGCGGTTGATCTGCCGGCGGGGATTGCTGCTGGCGGCGTACTGCGCCACCCTGGGTTTCGCGGCGTGCAAGGGAGCGACGCAGAGCGCGCCGGCGCCAACGGCGTCTCAAGGGGCCGCGAGCGCAGCGCAACTCCAGCCCTACACCGCGCCGGACCAGAGTGCGCAGGCGGGCGTACCGCAGGGATGGACCGTGTCCACGGGCGCGCAGACGGTGATCGAGATGACGGGTCCGCAAGGCGAAGCCATTGCCTTGGGCAGAACCTACGTGGCGCGCAATGCGGCCTTCCAGCCCGGGCAGAAGGGCGCCGGCGGGGCGGATCTCTCGATGCCGTACAGCGCCAACCTGGAGCAGAAGTTCGTCATGATCTGGGACCAGGGCGCGGCGCTCGCCGGGCAACCGGCGCAGCCGGTGACCTTCAACTCGGCCACGCCCATCCAGATGCCGGCGGCGCTGGGCCAGTGCGGGCGCTTCGTGGCCAGCACCACGCTGCCCAGCGGCCCAATCAAGCTGATGGGCGCGTTTTGCTCGCTGCCGCTCGACTCCGGCGGGACGTATAAGAACATCGTGCTATTGGCGCAGGCGCCGGCAAACCTTGCGGCGCAGGAGGCGCCCATCGCGCAAGCAGTCTTTTCGAGCTACAAGGTGCCGCAGGCCATGCTCGCGAAGAAGCTGGCACCGTTCACGGCGGCGCCCAAGGCGGCTGCGAGCGGCGCGGTGGGATCGATTATTCCCGGCCTGGCGGGGAGCAACGTCTCGGCCACGTGCTTTGACGAGAGCGTGATCCGGGGGTACGGGCCGAACCAGCTGCCGCAGGAATGCGGAGGCAAGGCGCCGAACCCGTAGCCACGGGGCCAATTTCCTTCCTCTCTTTGTCGCTTGTCGCTCGCGTACAACGCGTACGCGTCGCTCCGCGCTCCTCGATCTGAAGGGAAATTTGCTCCCGTGGCCGCTCGAGCCTGTCTATTGAGGCCACGCAGAGCGCCAGGGCCAATTTCCTTCCTCTCTTTGTCGCTTGTCGCTCGCGTACAACGCGTACGCGTCGCTCCGCGCTCCTCGATCTGAAGGGAGATTTGCTCCCGTGGCCGCTCGAGCCTGTCTATTGAGACCACGCAGAGCGCCAGGGCCAATTTCCCTCCTCTCTTTGTCGCTTGTCGCTCGCGTACAACGCGTACGCGTCGCTCCGCGCTCCTCGATCTGAAAGGAAATTTGCTCCCGTGGCCGCTCGAGCCTGTCTATTGAGGCCACGCAGAGCGCCAGGGCCAATTTCCTT
>JASHUF010000101.1 GCA_030040175.1 Acidobacteriaceae bacterium | reverse complement strand
CGGATGCAGGGATTCAAGCGGCACATCGCCCGCCGGAACCCTGTAGGCCACTACCTCGCTATCCGCGTAGTAATGCTCGGAAGACTGCGCCCCGTCGCTCGAATTCTGGAACGGCCCGGTGGTCGTGGGCGGATGCGCGAGCATGCCACTGAAAGGCTTTCCGCCTTCAACGCGCGTTTCGCTCCACACGTACTTCTTCATTCCTTCGGAGGCCGGCACCCAGGGCCCTCCCGTCTCGCTCCAGCCCGGCGATCCGGCAATCGCCATCTCCATTCCCAGCTGGTCCCCCAGACGGATCGCGTATCTGAAGGCCTGCTTCCACTCCGGGGTCATGTATACGAGTCGCCTTTTCACCACCTGCGGAGTGTCCAGCGCTGCATCAAAGTTCTGGAATCCGGCTATACCAACCCGGTGCATCCATTCCAGATCCAGCTTGATACCTTCCTGAGTGATATTTCCATTCATCCAGTGCCACCATATGCGTGGCCGTGCGCTCTCAGGCGGATTCTCAAAGCCGCTGCGCAATGCGTCGGTTGTTGCTTGCGCAAATCCAGCGCACACGCCACAAAGCAGAAGGCCCATTCCCGTCAAAATCAGTTTCTTGTTCACGCGCATTGTTCCCGTCATCCTTCACTCCGGTGCCGTTGACGCCAAAGAGGATCGAAAGTTTTACCGAACCGGCAGGGGGCAACCAGGAAGAGCTTCAAATCTTGCTCGACGGTCTGGATGACCGCCGCTACTCCTTTTTCTCGATCGGCCGGCTCGTTCATGCCCAGCTTGCGGTTATATTCGAATGATTTCCTTAGAACTGGTGCGATCAATACCGATCATACAAACCTCAGCATGATCTTCATGCAGCCGAGCCGGACCATACCGAGGAGGTTTTGCGCATGGAATTCGTAGCATGTGACCAACCTGCGGAACCCTTGCAGCCAGGCAAACGGGCGCTCCACCACCCAGCGTTTCTTGCAGCGGCGCGGCGGCCTGCCGTCCTGGGTCTGGTTACGGTTCTCGTGGCTGGGCGCAATCATCTCGATGCCGTACGCCTCTTCCCGATACCGATCGAGCGGATCGGAATCATACGCCTTGTCGCCGATCAGCCGCGCAACCAGCTCGTCGAGGAAGCCGCGGGAGAGCGCTTTGCCGACGAGTTTCGACTTGTGCGGCGAGGCCGAGTCGATGGTGGCAGCCACAGGAACGCCGTTTCCTGCGGCGATGGCCATGATCTTCATCCCCTTGCCCCGTTTGCTTTTTCCCACCGCGAGGCCCCTTTTTGGGGTACTGGCGAAGCTGCCGTTGATGAAGCCCTCGTCGAGGGCCAGTTTGCCTTCCCCGCGCAGTTTCCCGGCCGGCGCGCACTCTTTCAGATCTGCTACGGTTCGAAACCGGGCCAGACATTGGCAGCGCGGTGAGGAAACGAAACCCATTGAACGCGCTCAGGGTCAGCCTGAAACTGCCGGTAAATGGAAGCTCCGGGATTGAGATCGAGCTCAGGATAGCTGCGCGGGCCGCGGACCTGCAGCGACGATTGGGAATAGCGAGGATTGGGCTGCCATTCGATGCGCTTGTCTCGAAGCAGGGGAAACCAAGCCAGTCCCCCGCGGGCGCGCACGCCCTCATAGACAAACCCGTATTGGCGCTCGCAAAGAGCGGCAAACACCATGGTCTCCGATGCATTAGCATTCACAACGAAGTGAGCCCAGCCCGGAGGCACAACCACCTGATCTCCCGGACCCGCTTCAACTGCAATGCAGCGGCCGGGATGGTCATCAACAAATTCCTGAGCGTAAATGACAGCGCGGCCTTGCCAGATTTCGAAAAGCTCCGGTGTTGTTAAGCCGCAATGCGGAGCGACGGCATGGACGTGCCCCTGGCTGCGAACCGGCTCCTCTCCCAGACGCCCACGGGCATAGGCAACAACTCCAAAAAGCAAGAAGCGGCTGCGGAGTTCCGGGCCGTGGGCGACTTTCCCCACATCCATGGCAATTCCGTAGACCGGGTCAGGCCCCGAGCAATCCGGGTCGCGGAGACTCTTGCGGATGTCGTCCAATCTGCGCAACTCCGGCGATGGCCCAAAGACGCCGGCTCCGTAGTTGAAGGCCAGACTGCCCTCACGCAACTGAATGTCCAAGCCGGGATCGAATCGCGCCAGATCCATTACTCGCCCTCAAGAAGCACGGGCTTTCCATCGTGCTCCACCAGACGAGCGGCAAATCCTCGCTCCGCAATGGTGCTGTAATCGTAACCCGCGTCGCTCGGCCAGCACGCCCAGACAACCAGCGGAAGGTCACCGGTGTTCACAAGACGATGCGCATTTTCACCGCGGACGTAATGCAGGCTTCCGGGAGTCATGGTTTCTCCCCAAGTCCTGCGATCGGCGCTCATCTGAACCAGCACACCGTTCCCGGACACAGTGCCGTAGAATTCGGCCCGGGTCCGATTGGCATGAAAATGTCCATGGGTCATGAAGTATTCGTCGCCCACTTTCCCCGGCTGCAGAACCGTCACGCCCCAGAATAGTCCGCCCTCGGTTCCCGGCTGCACGGGCGCCCACCATCGAACCCGGTAGACTTCCGAGCCCGCATCCATCGAGGCCAGCGCGGCGCGATCGTTGAAAACCGCCTGCAAATCCTGCAACGTTTTAAGGCTCTCCTGGACGGGTTCCCCGGACATGGCTCCCGTGCACCAATCAAGCAAAGCCTGCGGACGCAGGCCGTTCCATGGCGGCAATTGGCCTGAATCATGGGGAGATAACTTCACAGCAAAACAAATGATAACAGAGGAAACTTTCGTTTTAAGACTTACAATCATCATTCGAGATCGGTTGCGACAGATTCAATCGAGAATGAGCTCGAAATGCCGCAGCGCTTAGACAATATTGGAGCATTGAAGAAGCCAGCTTCTATCCCTTCGGCGGATCCAAGCCGCGGAAGGGAATGGGACGGGATGGGATGGGATCATCCGTGGTTAGAGATTGTTTTGCCATGTTTCGAACATTTCATCTTTCGTATATAACAAGAGTGTTCGATTTTTGAGGTCAGAGCATGCCGGCAGCTTCAATTGACGATACTTCCAGACGCCACCCGCAATCTCTGGGTTACGTCGTTTTTCTCTCCCTGATTGTAGCCATTTCCGGGTTCCTGCTCGGGTTCAATACTGCAGTGATCAATGGCGTGCTGGTTTTTCTGCGCAAGGCGTTTGCCCTCACCAACACGCCGACCGAGATTGCGACCAGCGCAATTCTTCTGGGGTGTTTGCTCGGAGCCGCTGGAGCCAGCCTGATCAGCGACCGTTTCGGGCGGCGAAAATCGCTGCTTCTTGCAGCTCTCATTTTTGTGATTTCCACACTCGTGTCTGCGCTCGCGGGTAACGTGACGACATTTTCAATCGGTCGTCTTGCGGGCGGGCTGGCGATCGGACTGGCTTCCGTGTTGACTCCGGTGTACATTACCGAGATTGCGCCGACGCGCAACCGCGGAGCTCTGGTGTCGATGAACCAGATGGCGATCGTGATCGGCATCCTGGCTGCATACCTGGTGGATTGGGCACTGTCAGGATCGGGCTCCAATAATTGGCGATGGATGCTGGGCCTGGCAGATATTCCGGCCGTCGTCTTGTTCTTCGGGCTACTGAGAGTTCCGGAGAGCCCCCGCTGGTTAATCTGCCATGGGCAACAGGAAGAAGGCAGGAAAGTGCTCGCGCGGCTCTTTGGTTCCGCTGAATCGGATGAGCGGATGAGCCAGTTAGAAGATACTGCCGGCGATGCGCAAGGCTCATGGCGGGATGTGTTCGCGAGACGGATGCGCCGGCCTCTCACGGTCGCACTTGGGCTGGCCGTTTTGTGCCAGATCACGGGCGTCAATGCCGTGCTCTACTACGGCTCCATCCTGATCAGCGAGCAACTTCGCGGTCAAACAGCCAATTCAGCTTTGTTTGCCAGCGTTTTGATCGGGATTGCCAATCTCGCCGCTACCCTGCTGGCCATGCGCTTTCTCGATCGCTGGGGCAGGCGTCCGATGTTATTGACTGCTTCCGGCGGTATGGCCATTTCGCTTGCCATCCTGGTCTTTTCGTTCGGAAACGCCAATACCCCTGCGTCGGTCATTCTCGGGAGCATCACGAGTTATATCGCGTTCTTTGCCTTTGCCATGGGTCCGGTTCCGTGGGTTGTGATCTCTGAGATCTTTCCCACGAATATTCGCGGGCGGGCGGCTTCTCTGGCTACTTCAGCGCTTTGGAGCGGGACTCTGCTGGTCACCTTTACCTTTCTTTCGATGATAGGGGCGCTTGGCGTCGCCGGGACCTTTGCGATTTACGGTATTCTTTCCGCATTCAGCTTTGTATTCGTTTGGTGGATGGTTCCTGAGACCAGAGGCAAGAGTCTGGAGGAGATTCAGCAATCCTGGGAGAAATAAGGGGTGCGGAAAGCGGTGAAGCGGAAAAAGGCCGTGAAGACCGGCAAAACGGCGGAAAGTGCGCGGAGCGGGAATAGACAGGAACAAAGGACCCGGGTGATTCTCACATGGCTGCAGGAATCCGGATCAGTCGAGGTGGAAGAATTGGCTGAACAAGTGACGGCGCCTGTGGTCACGATCTGCAGGGACCTCAATCATCTGGAACCACAAGGGCTGTTGAAGCGGGCGCACGGCGCATCTGGTGGCGAGCTTGGCGTTCCATTCTGCATAGCCGGGAGAATTGGGCCTGGTTCTTACGCGTTGGGCGATGGCGTGTTAGGCTACGTCTCCCGCGCCGGATACGCAGGTGCCGATCAGGGAGTTATTCCCCAACCGTGCGCGGGGAGCCGCGGTTTCATGGTGCGTAGCAGCGCCGTGGCGCGCTTGTCTTCTGCTCAGGTTTTCCTTCCCGTTCCTCATGCTGGCTCCGGGACTTCCGCGAGCGCCCCGCTCTGCAGGGTTGCTCGGTCGGGGCGGATTGTTTTCTGTGCCATTTTATGCCGGAGACGAAGGGGTGGTTTCTTGAACAGATTGAAGCCGATGAAACCGGGAGGATTTGCGGCGCCATGAAGATCACCGGCATCACCACGCTGATTGTCAATGCAGAGATGCGGAATTGGATCTTTGTCCGCGTCGAAACAGACCAGCAGGGGCTCTACGGCTGGGGAGAGGCGACGCTGGAGTGGAAGACGCGTGCGGTTGCGGGCGCGGTTGAGGATCTGAAACCGCTGGTGATGGGTTGCGACCCTCGCGACATCGAGCTGCTCGTGCGCACCATGCGCAAGCACAGCTTCTGGCGCCTCGGAGCCATCGGCATGTCGGCGATCTCCGGCATCGAGATCGCGCTCTGGGACATTCTCGGCAAGTGGCTCGGTCAGCCAGTCTGGCGACTGCTCGGCGGCAAAGTGCGCGACCGCGTCATGGTCTATACGCACCTCGGACTGGGCGACATGCGCGCGGTATACGAATCGATGGATGTGGATACGTTGGTGGAGCGGGCGACGCGGGTGGTTGCCTCGGGCTATCGGGCACTCAAGGCGGTGTTCATTCCTTATACCCATTACCACGCGACGCTGCCGGCCGTGAATCACGCCGGCCGCATGATGGAGGCGCTGCGCGCCGCGGTGGGAGCGGAGATTGAGATCATGGTGGATTTCCACGGCCGGCCTGCCTCCGCCGGAGCCGCGCTGGCTTACATCGACGCGCTGGCGCCGGGCCGCCCGATGTTTGTGGAGGAAGTGCTGCCGCCGGGAGAGACGCGGGCGCTGGAGCAGGTAGCGGCAAGGACGCACGTGCCTCTGGCCGCCGGCGAAAGGCTCGTGGAGCGGGTCGAGTTCGAAGACCTCTTCCGGCGCCGCACAATCGATATCGCGCAGCCCGACATTTGCCACTGCGGCGGTCTGTTAGAGACCAAGAAAATCGCGGCCATGGCAGAAACGGCCGGAATCGGCGTTGCACCGCACAATCCGCTGGGGCCCATCGCCGGAGTGGCCGCGCTGCACTTCGCTGTCTGCACTCCCAATCACGTAATTCAGGAAGAAATGGTGGGGGCAGTGCCTTGGTACGATGAGGTAGTGAGGGGACCGATTCGCATGGTGGATGGGCACTGGCTGGTTCCCGAGTTACCGGGCCTGGGTATCGAAGTCGATGAGCGCGCCTGCGCGGCGCATCCGTTTGCACCCGAGATTATTCACGCCACAAACGCACGCTTGGCGGATGGCACGGTGGTTGACTGGTGAGCGAAAGGCTAAAGAGCAAAGTAGCCATCATTACCGGGGCAGGGCAGGGCATCGGCCTGGCAACAGCAGAGGCCTTTGCGAAGGAATCCGCGGCGGTTGTCCTTGCGGAAATCAACGAGAGGACCGGCGCCGCGGCCGAGGCCAAGCTCCGCGCCAGCGGGGCGCGGGCGCTGTTCGTGGCGACGGATGTGACCAGGATGGGCTCGGTCGAGACCATGGCAGCCCGGGCGCTCAGCGAGTTCGGACAGATCGATGTGCTGGTGGCGAACGCCGGCATCAACGTCTTCTCCGATCCGCTCCAGCTCACGGAGACGGAGTGGCGGCGCTGCCTGGCCGTGGACCTCGACGGAGTGTGGTTTTCGGTCCGCGCCGTGCTGCCGCAGATGCTCAGCCAGGAGAATGGCTCTATCGTGGTGATGGCGTCCGCGCACGCGCACAGAATCATACCCGGATGCTTTCCCTACCCGGTAGCCAAGCACGCTCTCCTGGGATTGGTGCGCGCGCTCGGCGTGGAGTATGCGGCGCGCGGGATTCGCGTGAATGCCATTGCCCCCGGCTATGTGGACACAGAAATTGCCCGCAACTACTGGGCCAGCTTTCCTGATCCGGAGGCAGTGCGCGGCCGGATCAGCCGCCTGCACCCGCCACAGCGCATCGGCTCGGCCGAGGAGGTTGCCATGACGGCGGTCTTTCTCGCCTCCGATGAAGCGCGCTTCATCAACGCGGCCACCATCTCCATCGACGGGGGCCGCTCAGCGGTGTATCACGACTGAGACCGTCACAGCGAGGTGACGCGAACTTCTTCGTCGGCTGCCTCCGCCACGCGATTCCGCAGAGGCAGTGGGAACGCATCTGCCGAAACCTCGAAGACATCCCCCGGGAGGGCGACGATGCCGTCGGCGAACGACAGCGCCGACGTGCCCAGGAAGTGCACGTGCACATCGCCGGGCCTGCGAAAGATGCTGTACTTAAAATGATGGTATTCGAGATTGGCGAGGCTGTGCACCATGTTGTCCTCGCCTGTCTGAAACGCTTTCTCCCAAAGGACTTGATCTCCGCGCCGGATGCGGCTCGTTCCCCGCACGTTTGCCGGGAGCGGTCCCAGCCGCAGCTCGGGGCCGATGGAACAGGGCCGCAGCTTTGAGTGCGATAGCCACAGATAATTCTCCCGCTCCATTACGTGATCAGAGAATTCATTCGCCAAACAAAAGCCGAGGCGAATCGGCTGAGCGGCCGGACCGATCATGTAAACGCCGGCGATCTCCGGTTCCTCACCGGCGTCGCGCCCAAATGCGGGCGATTCGAGTTTGCCGCCGGGCGGCACCAGGCAGGCGCCGTTGCCCTTGTAAAACCACTCCGGCTGCACGCCGGGTCCGCCATGCTCCGGCTTGCCGCCGTCGCGTCCCAGAAGGAACAGCTTCATTGAATCCGTCATCTCCGTCTTCCCGGATTCCTGGCGGTGCATGATGTCACGTTCCATCGCGGAGCCGCGGTGTGTGAGTCCCGTTCCTGTGAGGTAGAGCCTTGCCGGTTCCTGGTGCTGAATGGGCGCAAGCAAACGCCCCTGCACCTGCAGCTCCTCCACGTCGACACCAACGCCCAATCCAATCCTCTCCAAAAGATCAGCCAATGAAATTCCTCCGGTGAGGGCGCGCCATGCCAGTTCGTAGACGGTACGAACACTGCGCACCTGAAACGCGGCTCCGTCCGCATCGAGTGCGGCTACCGCGGGGCCCGAAGCATCAATAAATTGGATCAGAGACTGAATCATCGTTCTTCCCTCCACCACGGCCATCCGGCAAAGCTGCGCTGTGGGACGCCGCGAACCGCTCCGGAATGGAGCACTGCAACGGGGACTACGCTGCCAGCACCGCGCTCACGCCGATCCCAATAGCGAACGGCATCACCATGCCGGCGCAGGCGATAGAAAGACCAAGGGTAGCCTGCGCGATACCCCACCCGCATCCGAAGAGGAGAGGGAGAACAATGTCGCAGGGTGGGAGCGAGGCGTAAAACGAAAACAGGTGAGGAACAGCCTGAGACGCAAGCAGGACCGGGATGAGCAAAAGTGCGGGCGTTGGGTAGACCAGCCACGTCTTCTCCCACCTCCATGCGTGCGAGAACTTTATGGGGAGTGGGAGGCTCGTGGTCAGCACCCCGCTGGACATCACGATTGCAAGTCCGCTGCGGGGAAAAAAAGAGCCTATCATGATTCCACCTTGAGCTGGTTGCGTAGACAGTAAAAACGTGGGGGCAAGAGAAATGAGAGATTCAAAAAAACCATGAGCCGTACCGGAATGCTGCTTCAACCGAGTGGACCTCCGGGGAGTGTGCATCGGCATGGCCTATGCCCGGAGATGACAGAGTTCGGCAACGAGCGCAAAGAGATCATGCCTTCCAATAGAATCAAGAGCCGGCAAGGCTGTGCGGCCCGCTATGTGCACGGGCGACGCGCAACGCAATCTGCGCTGCGAATTCCATTCGCGGGGTAATGGAAATCCCTTGAGAAGCGCCGACGCAAATGTGCCGCGATAAACACCGCCGCATCCGGTTGTATTGAGCGCTGCGACCCGGATTGCAGGCTCCTCGAATAACAGCGATCCTTGTTGCCGGCGAAGTATCGAGAGGCGGAACCAGTTTTCGGACCGCGCCAGTCAGAACCCGCCTATCGGGTGGTGGAATAGTCATTGCGCCCCTTGTGACAGGCATTTTTATCCGCTTCCGTTGATACCCGAATAACGATAGCGACACAAGAAGCCCCTGTCTCTCTTGCGAATAGCAAGAAGTGATAGTATTTTAGCCATTCGAATTCAAGAAAGGCTGTTGCGGAGGACAAACGACGCAGAATCAATGGCAAATCTTAGACGCACGCAATAAATTGCTTCCTCGGGCCGTTTCTCAAAAGAACTGGACATCCAAATCTGCGGTTCCCTTAGCGGAATGACTACCAGGTAAACTTGAACTTTGTTCCATGCATAAGTGCCGAAACTCGCGTGGGGACATTCCTTTGTGGGAGCGAAAGTGCCGATTGAAATTCGATAGATTCCTGAATCCGCAAGCGAAACACACTTCCGCGACGGAGCGATCCGACTCGATCAGCATCTGGCATGCGCTGCCGATTCGGAGTTCCGTAACATAGGTTGCGAAGGTCCGGCCCATCCATCTATGGAAAAAGCGGCTGAATCCCTGCGGACTCATCCCGGCGTTTTGCGCTGTCTCCGCCAAGGTCAACTCCTCTGACAAGTGCCTGTGAATATACGAGGTTGCGCGGGCAAGCCGCTCAGAGCTCCGGGGCGGCTGAGGGAGCTCAAAGCGCGTACTGGCCAACGGTCTGGTACCTCGCGATTCGGCGAGCTCCTGGAGCAGGTAAATAAGCGATGCGACGCGGCGCGCCCCGTTGTTTTCAAAGGTCTCGCGAAGCAGCGGCAACACCTGGCTTACGGTCTTGCGGGGGAAGATTAGTCCCCGCCGGGAACGCTGCAGCAGATTATTGACCGCCGCCAGGCCGGGCAAACTGAAGAACTCCCGGCCCAGACATTCAGGGAGGAATTGGACGTACCACGATTGCGCCCAGTTCTTCGGTGCTTTCGATGGTGCCCGATGAAAATACATGTGCGGGAGGCCTGCTCCCAACAGCACCAGATCCCCCGGCTTGAAGTACCCCAAACAATCCCCCACAAGACGGCGTCCCGTGCTGCTCACGATATAGTTGATCTCGATTTCGGGATGGACATGATAGGGGCAGATAAATGTCTGCGCGGACCAGCGGAAGCAGGAGAAGCTTTCGCCCGACTGGTGCTCGATCCGTTCAAGAATCGCTTTCATACGAAATTCGACGCAAAGGCTGGCGGAATCGGTAAACGCTGCTAAAATAATACATCTTTTTGCGATCGATTTGACAGACAATTTCCTAGCTTATGCCTACCCTACTTGTGCAGTGTGCTCCTAGCAAAGGAGGTGTTCTCGTCTACGATCCAATTGCGAGTTTGCTTTCCAATTGATTCGATCTCTCAAAGATGACCCACGAACGCTCGACCTATGCTCCAGAGCGATCGTGTTTTGACGCGGACATTCTGTAGCGCAGAGTGTTTGAGGAGGCAAACGGCTCATTGGATTGGGCAAGTCTCATTGAAGAGCGTCTCGATGGCCGCAAAATCGCCGCGAGGAGTAGTTGCACAGGCAGCGCAATCAGCCTAATTGAAATCGCCAACGAAGCCGGATTGTCGCACTGACATGGAATCGACACTCGCGAAACCGGTTTGTGTGAATCTACGGACGCTGTGATCCAACGAGCGGGATATCAATGGCAGTTCGTGCTCGGCCGGCGGTGAGGTTTGCCGGGGGGAAGCGGATTGTAGAATCGGCCAATCTGCCATAAGAAGGGTACGACTCATTGCCGCGTGAGGACGTTTGGCGCTGTGCGATATGGTTCGCGGCGAAGCTGAACCCGACGGTCACGGGCCGGAGATCCGGGTCAAACAGAGACCCCAATGGCCGGGGCCAGCAGGGCGGCCGAGGTGCTCTTGCGACGGGACGGAGAACGGCCGATGCGCGTTGAATCAGCTTCGGCTGCTGCGAATGAAACGCTTTTCGTCTTGAGCGCCAATGAGGGGTGTAAGCCAGGCAAGCGATGCTTTCCCGGCGGCGAGGTCGAGACTGCGCTTGGTATTGCAATCCGCAGTTGGAGCGGATTTCGGGTTCCCGGAAGTTGCGCGGCGGCATCGTCCGTGTACTTTCCCAATTTGCACAAGGCACGGAGTTCTGCCATGAAGGTCCGCCTCGACGAAAAACGAAATGCAATCCCTTCAAACCCGCAAGGCCGCGAATTCATCCTTGTGGAAGCGCAGAATGCGGACACGGCTCGGGAAGCTGCGGCTTCGGCAAGTTATTGCCTCGGCGGAAAGGAAAAGGGCCCTCAGTATCCCTCCGCGCGGACGCGCGGAGGAAGTGCCTCTGCGTTCGACGGAGGATGGACAGCATGAGATCTCAGCGATGACGAAGCTCGTTACCAGTCAATCTCAACTCTTGAATGGGAGCGATCTTCTCGATGTGCTGCGCCGTGACGGTGTTGTGCAACATCGGAATGCGACACTCACACCACTGGCCGGAGGCGTTTCCAGCGAGATGTTTCGCGTCGAGGATGGCACTGACGTCTTTATCGTAAAGCGCGCATTGTCCAAGCTAAGAGTTGACCATGAATGGTTTGCCGACGTCAGGCGCACCGGTTCCGAGCGAAAGTTTATCGAGTACGTTGGCCGCACCCTGCCCGGCTCTGTGCCTGCGCTTCGCCCTGGACCTGCAAGCCGGGAGTACGTGGCAATGGAATATTTTGGTCCGGAGTTCGTCAACTGGGAGGAGCTGCTATTGCGCGGCCAAGCTAAGATCGAAGAGGTCAACCGGGCGGCACACGTACTGGGCTGCATCCACGCGTACTCGGCTATCGATCCAACAGCGCCATTTCTCTTCAACACGACGGAAAGCTTCGCGCAGCTTCGTATCAATCGCTGCCTGCTGGCAACGGGAAGGCGCCACCGAGATCTTTGGGCGGCGTTCGACTCGGAATCCCGGCGACTATCAGCGACGCGACAATGCCTGGTTCACGGTGACTTTAGCCCGAAGAACATTCTGGTCTCAAGATCGCGGCTCGTCCTATTCGACTGCGAAGCAGCATGGTTCGGCGATCCCGCTTTCGATATCGCGTTCTTCTTTTCCCATCTTTTGCTCAAGGCGCTCTATCACGGGCCCAGGATTCTTGGTTTGGAACGAATGATTCCCGCTTTCTGGAACCGTTACTCGACGGAGATCGAAGACTTGGTCGAAGCACGAGAACTCAAGGTACGAGTTACACGCCTGCTCATGATGTTGCTGCTGGCCGGAATCGACGGAAAATCTCGGATCGATTACTTGACAAACGCGCAGCAAAAGGATTGGGTTCGCCGCTTTACACGCGCGAGAATCATGGAGAAAAGCTACGTTTTGGAAGACATTTTGTCCGATTGGTTCAGGGAACTTGAGGATGGGAAGACGCATTGATGAGAATTCAGCGCATATGCGGATATCAAGTATTCGACTCCCACGGGGATCCAACCGTCGAGGCTGAAATAGTGTTGGAATCGGGGGAGCGGGGAAGAGGCGGAGTACCTTGCGGCGCTTCCACCGGACAATTTGCAGCTGTCGAATTGCGCGATGGCGATTCGCAGAAATTCCGGGGCAAATCTGTCCATCAAGCAGTTGCCAACATTCAGCAGGAGATTGCTCCCGCACTGGTTGGTTTTGACGTTTGCGATCAGGCCGGTCTCGATCGCAGGTTGATCGAAATCGACGGCACAGCCACCCAAAGGCGGCTTGGCGCGAATGCAATTCTCGCGGTTTCGATTGCCGCCGCGAATGCAGCTGCGGCTGGACTGCGCTGTCCGCTTTATCAGCATTTGGGCCAATCTCGAGGCACATTAGTGCCGCTACCTGAGATTCAGATCGTGGGTGGAGGCGCCCAGGCCAATTGGCGCACCGATGTGCAGGATTTCCATTTGATCGCGATCGGAGCGAGATCATTCAAAGATGTAATGGAGATAACCTACAACGTGCGCAGAGCAGCCGGCGAGGTGTTGGCAAAACGTGACTCCCTCTGCGGTG
>JASHUF010000100.1 GCA_030040175.1 Acidobacteriaceae bacterium | reverse complement strand
GAGCAGGCCAAGGAGTACGGCATTGTGGACGAGATTATCGACCGGCCGCGGGCGTAGAGTAAGGGCGCGGGTTGGGGAGCAGGCGAGGCTTGGGGTTTATTGAGGAAGGGCGTCAATTAATCCAGGACTTTGTCACGCCGGAGATTCGGGCGATTGAAGTAAGGATCGATGCCGTCGAGAAGAAGATCGATGCGCTGGAAGCAGGGATAGATAAGCGGTTCGAGACGGTTGAAAGGCGGTTCGACGCGACGGATGCAAAGATAGAGCGGGGCCTTGATCAAGTGACGGATTCGCTGCGCCGGATGGAGATACAAAGCCAGATACTGGAACGGCTGGCGCGGCTGGAAAGCAAGTTGCAGCACGTGGCATGAGAAAGACGCAAGGCAAGAGGCAAGGAGAGTTCTTGGGCAAGGGGAGTGAAGCACAATGAAGACGCGCACGGGACCGGAAGAAGCGCTGCGCTGTTCGTTCTGCCACAAGTCGCAGGACGCGGTGGCCAAGCTGATCTCTTCGCCGAGCGACTATCCGCGCGCCTACATCTGCGACGAGTGCGTAGCCGTGTGCAACTCGATCCTTGAGGACGACCGGGGCGAGGCGGCGCCGGCGACGCTGGCCGGCCACCTGCCCAAGCCGCAAGAGGTGAAGGCATTTCTCGACGATTACGTGATCGGCCAGGACCAGACCAAGAAGAAGCTCGCCGTGGCGGTTTACAACCACTACAAGCGCGTGCAGATGAACCGGCTGCGCAACAACGAGGTGGAGCTGTCGAAGTCCAATATTCTTCTCATTGGCCCAACGGGCTCAGGCAAGACGCTGCTGGCGCACACGCTGGCCAAGATGCTCGACGTGCCCTTTGCCATTGTGGATGCGACCACGCTGACCGAGGCCGGGTACGTGGGCGAAGACGTCGAGAACATCATCCTGAAGCTGCTGCAAGCCGCCGACGGCGACGTAACGCGCGCGCAGCAGGGCATTATTTACATCGATGAGATCGACAAGATCGGGCGCAAGGACGAAAACCCCTCGATTACGCGCGACGTGAGCGGCGAGGGCGTACAGCAGGCGCTGTTGAAGATTCTCGAAGGCACCGTGGCCAATGTGCCGCCGCAGGGCGGGCGCAAGCATCCGCACCAGGAGTTCACGGCCGTCGATACCACCAATATTCTTTTCATTTGCGGCGGCGCGTTTGTGGGCCTGGAGCGCGTGGTCGGCCGGCGCGTGGGCAAGAAGGCGCTGGGATTCCGCACCGTGGATGCCGAAGCCGACGCGGCCACGGCGCGCTCGCATCGCGACACCGAATTGCTGCGCCGCACCGAGCCGCAGGACCTGATCAAATATGGATTGATTCCGGAGTTTGTGGGCCGGCTGCCGGTGATGGGCATCCTGGACGAGCTGGACGAGGCGGCGCTGATCGAGATTCTCTCCAAGCCGCGCAACGCGATTCTGAAGCAGTACCAGCGGCTGTTCGAGTACGAGAATGTGCGCCTGCACTTTACGCAGGAAGCGGTGTGCGCCGTGGCCCGCGAGGCGCTGGCGCGCAAAGTGGGCGCGCGCGGGCTGCGCATGATTCTCGAGGAGCTGATGCTCGACCTGATGTATCATCTGCCCTCGAACAAGCGGGCGCGCGATCTCGAGATCACCAAAGACATGGTGGAGCGGAGAGATCTCTCGCTGTGCCTGCTGGAGAAGGCGGGATAAGCTTTACTCTGCGTTGGCTGGTTTAAGGGCAACCCTCATGCCTGGCGTGAGGGTTTTGCTTTTGGAGCCGGCTCTTCCGCGATACGGTCTGCTCCCGATACTCCATTGATCTGCGCTCGGTGCTCCATCGGCTGGATGGTAACTGGCAGGTACGCGGTAATTGGCCCGAATCAATTCGACCACGCCAATTCTAATGTTCTACGGCATTTTCTGAGTTACTGTGTCCTTTTCATTTCCTCGTAAGGCCGCCGCTCCCTGTTGGTCGCGTCGACTCTGCCTTCCGTCTTCGGGATACAGCTACTCAGAAAATGCGTCAAGTGCTCAATCTCGAATGGGCAATCCTGTCGCCGACCCATGGTGCGTCTGCCCATCCACTTGATACGCGTAGTTGACCAGTGGCAGGGTTGGCGATCCGTACGACGTCGTGAACCTCGTGAATGTTCCGTCCGCAATACTCCAGCGAAGAGCCTGACTGCGGCGGCGCTCTCTGCGCACCGTGCGGATCATCGAGCCAATGAGGCCGTCGAGGGCCAAGCCGCCCATGCGCCGCAATTATATTGTGCTGACGCAAACCTTTTCGCGTGATCCGGTCACATCGTCGCCACTCCGGAAGCCGCGCATTAGACAACCGATTGTTCGCTGACTTTGTACTTGACGCCAGGCGGCTTTTTCTGGCTGAATGTTGGATGCCGTGCTGTAGGCGTGCGGGCTGTTCCGGACGCTCGAGCGAGCGATGTCGAATCCGCGTGCGCCAGCCGCCGGTCATCGAGGGCTCCATGAAAAAAAGCGCGTACTTCCTTTTCCCGCTATTGTTTGCCAGTCTGCCGCTATGGGCTGCGTCGTATTACCTGCAGCGCCTCGACGATCCCAAGGCCATCTATCTCACCGCCGCGGACTTTCCCGTGCATGGCGACGGAGCGGCCGACGACAGCGCGGCGATTCAGCAGGCGATCGATCGCGCGGCCGAGCAAGGGGAGGGAATTGTGTTCGTGCCCTCGGGACGGTACCGGGTGACGCGAACGATTTATGTGTGGCCGGCGGTGCGGGTGATCGGGTATGGCGCTACGCGGCCCGTGTTTGTGCTTGCGGATAACACGCCGGGCTACCAGCAGGGACTGGGGTACATGTTTCTCTTCGCGGGAGGAAAGCCGCGCCCTGAGCCCCGGATCGATTTTGCTACGGGCCGGCCGGCGGAGCCGATTGCGGGGACGGTGCCACCGGACGCTTCGATTCCGGATGCGAACCCGGGGACGTTTTATTCGGCGATGAGCAATGTGGAT
>JASHUF010000099.1 GCA_030040175.1 Acidobacteriaceae bacterium | reverse complement strand
AGGCCGGCCTGATCGGTCACGCGCGTAAAATGCTCGCCGTGATCGTTGTGAAACAGCTCCGGCTTGCCCCACTTGATGAGGAAGAGGTCGTCGTAGCCGTCGTTGTCGTAGTCGCCCCACACCGCGCCCATGGAGACGCCGGTGCCCGGCTGATTCACGTCCGCAATGCCCAACTGCTCGGCGACATCGGTAAACGTGCCGTCATGATTGTTGCGGTAAAGATGATTCTTGCTGCCGATGGCGCTGTTGGTGACGTAAATGTCCGGCCAGCCGTCGCGGTTGTAGTCGACAATCGAGATCGACGCGCCCATCGAAGCAACTTCCGGCATAATGCCGTCGAGCTTGGGGTCGAGCGTGGGCGCCTGGTGAATGAAGTCGATGCCGGCCTCGTGCGAGACCTCCTGGAGAGAAAAGCCGTACCGCGCCAGTGCAGCCTGGGCATCCGGATTTGCGCCGGTCTTTGCCGGAGCTGAGAAATGGCGCACCAGCCATGGCGCCGCGAGGAGCGCAAGGAAGAAAATGGTAACCAGAATTCGCGCGATTGGAGCTTTCTTCATTGCGTGACCCCATCGCGCAGCGCATTGCCAAAGACATCCGGGCTCACATAACGCGTCTGATACTTCTGCCAATCCTGCGGATAGTGGCGATACACCCATTCGTCTTCGAGCGCGCCGGGCGGCGTGTTGTACTCCCTGCGCGCGTGATAGGGCAGCGGCTGCACGGTGCGCGAGAAGGTGGAGTTGTAGTCGCCGTCTTTGACCCAGCCGTCGCCTGTAATGACGTAGTCGCGCACCCAGCCCGCAGGCGGCCCTGGCGGCGCGGCAAAACGCAGAGCCAGCTCATCGCCGGCGTTCATAATCACGTAGCGATCGTCCCTGGCCTTGAGCAGTTCCCGCACATCGCCGTAGCGCGTGCAATACCCTTCAAGGTCGCGCCAAATCTGCGTGGTTGCGGCAAGCCGGTTGTAGTCGGGAATTTCCGGGGACGAGGCATTGGCCTGATGGATCACCGAGAAGCCGCGATAGTGCAGATCGGCTGAGAGCATCGTAAGATGCGCGATGCGCGTCGGCGCATCGGGCAGACCCTGCGCCCACTCGATCTGGTCCCAGTAGATTTCGAGATTCGTGCGCAGCCGCAGTTTGTGCGCTACTCCTGGCTGGAAGAGCCCGGTGAGATCGATGAGGCAGGTCTTGTTGCGGCCGGCCGGGAATCCGAGATGGGCGCGCGCCACTTTCCATCCGCCGTGGCCATCGGGAATCTCGAGGCTCAGCGGCTCGGGGCGCACCCGGTCGCCCTGCGACATGGCGACATTGACCGACGAGTCGGAGGGATGCAGCCATCCGCGCGCGATGAGCCAGAGCGGGCCATTCGCTGGCAGATCGTCCCCGAGGTCGATCTCCACATAATGATCGCGGGTCACGCCCTGATACTGGCCGCGGCCGAAAGTGTCGAGATACTTTCCGTCGAGCTTGAGCAAGGTCGCCGTTACATCGTTGCCAAGGTCGTCGGTCGCGCGGGCGATCGCGTGTGGTTCGGCGACGGTGGTGACGGCCAGCCTGACCGGCGGCACAACGAAGCGCTCATCCGTAAACACCTCGGTTCCCGCGGGATGATCGATGGCCATCAGCCCGAGGGAATCGTAGTAGTACGTCTCCCACAGTTCGCCGGTGATGCTCAGGTCGAGTGAGCCGTTGCGCGGCACCAGCGCTCTGCCCGGAATCTTGTACCACTCCTCCGTTGCTGCAATGCGCGCCGGCCCCATGGAATCGATGCGCAGCCCGAGCGCCGAGCCCCAGGGCACAGTGTCCTTCACAAACTGCATCGAGGTTCCGTTCCACGCGAAGAGAAATGGACAGGAGCCTTTGAGACGCTGCTCGGTTAGTATCTCCTGGTCGGCCTTGAGGGCGAACTCCGCGCGCACGGTGCCGTTGGGCCACACGATGCGCGCGACCTCCGCGCCGGTCTCGTTGCCCAGGCCAAAGTGGAGTTGCGGGGCGTCGATGGGCTGCATTTGCAAGAGCAATCCGGACCGGATTTCGATCTGTCCGCCGATGCCGAAGGAATTGATGCGCTGATCGCCCGCAGCCTGATGTGCGCGCGGACGGATGACCTGCCAGTGATAGTCCTTCGAGGTGCGATTCACGGCGTCGATGGGCTGTCCGTCTGCGGTGAGCCCGAGAAGGTCGAGACGGCCCTCGGCGTTTGCCGGCGCCGCATTAAAGACGCGCGCCGGCCCTTGCGGCGAAGAGAGAAGCGCGAAGCTCCGCTTCTGATCTCCAAGCCAGATCAATGCGCCGGCGGCGCTGCGCGCTGCGCCCACGTTGACAAGCACGAGATCGAAGGCGCCGTTGTTGTCGAGATCGGCGATGCGCAGGCGCACATCGTGGGCCAGCGCATCCGCAGCGTCGGGCACTTGTGCCAGCTCGCCCGTGTCCCACGCGCCATTGATTTGGGAGAGCCGCACGATGGAGCCGTTGGATTCGACGGCCAAAAGGTCGAGAACGCCATCGTGGTTCGCGTCGGCAGCGGCGATGGCCTTCACGTCATCGAAGCCGGCGGGCAGCGGAGCCTCAACAAAGTTGCCGAGACGCTGATTCATGAAGACGTGCAGGCGTCCTGCTCCATCAATCAGCGATGCGTCGGGATTTCCGTCGCCGTTCAGGTCGGCCCATACGAATTGCCGGATCCCGGAGACCGCGGCGAAAGGATGAATGGGCTTGAATGTGCCGTC
>JASHUF010000098.1 GCA_030040175.1 Acidobacteriaceae bacterium | reverse complement strand
GTGGCCTGGGAATAGTTGTCGTCGAAGACCAGGCGGTAGACATAGCTCGAGAGATACTCCACCACGCCGGAAACCCGCGTCTCCGGCGAGAGGTCCTTGCGCCCCCGCGCGGCCACGTCGACGCCGCCCTGGTTCACAAGTTCCTCAGTCGAAGTGCCGGGGACGGTTTGTTCGATGCCGCGATCGAGCAGCGCATTCCAGTTCGCGAGCAGATGATCCTGTCCCGGCCCGCGATAGCGGAAATCGCCGTTGGGCGCCCATCCGCGCTTGCTGTAGTATTCGGTGCCCAGCACCGCATCCATGCTGCGATTGATGGCCCAGTACACCTGCTCGCCGAAGGTGTAGCCGCGAATCGACGAGCCGTTGCTGGCCACGGGAGTAAGGAACCCGCTCACGCGTCCGGTTTCGCCGGCAGGGTGATGGAGGTAGGGAAGATAAAAAATGGGAATGCCGAGAAACTCGAATCCGGCATTCGTGGTCGAGGCCACGCCGTTTTCAACCTTGATGGAACGGGCGATGATGCGCCAGTCCGGATGCGGCAGCCGGCAATTGGTTATGGAGCCGTCGATAATGCGGTAGCTGCCTTCGCCGGTCTCAAGCAGCACACGGCCGGAAAACAGGAGCGGATTGGTGGTCGAGTACACAACCGTGTGCCCGGCGTGGCGCACGCCCTGGGAGCCGTTCACGTTGTAGAAACGCGCGGTGTGCATGTCCAGCCGCATATCGCCGTGCGCGGCGTTGATATGGATGTCGTCGGGGCCGCCGGAAAGCTGGAGATGTCCGTCGGCTTCGAGCTCGGTGGTGGTCTGGTCGTAGATCACCTTGTCGGCGCGAATCACGTAGTCGCGATAATGACCCTCCACATGGCCGGTTAGCGTGGTGACATTGCCAGCCCAGGTCTGTTCGTCTGCTTTCCAGACTGGACCCAGGGCGCGCGGCGCCGGTTCAGGCCGCGCCAGCGGCACCAGCTCCTGGCCTGGATCGTCAGGCAGGGAAGACTGCATGCCCGTATTCGGCGCGCTCACCACTCCCGGCTGTTCCGGAGGTAACCCGTTGGTTAACTCCTGCCCCCCGCCACGCAGGTGACAGCCAGCCAGCAGCGTGATAATTACTAAGGTACGAGGACGCATCCCGAGACCAAGATTGACGTAAGGCTCAGCATAGCAAAAGCCGAGTCGCTCTTCGATGGGACGCGCGCCGCGTGGCTCTGGCAGCAAGCAAAAAGTCGGTTCGACTCTGGCGTCCATCGGATTGCATCCACGGTCGCGCCTGTCTTTCTCTGCGATCCTCCACCTCACAATCCATCGGCAGCGCCCGCGGAGTTTCGGCCGGCCACAGCCGGCGGCCCAGGCGGGCGCGAACGGCGCCGGCGGTCTTCGCACCACGGACCGCTGTCGCGTTGAGGGCATAGATACCTTGAGCACATTGGTCCATCCCGTTGCTTACGACGCCGATTACGCCGCTTCGTGGAAGCAGGAAGTAAACCGGCGCGTCGCCGAGCACAAAAAGAACAAACCTTCCTATGCCGCCGCCGGCGAATTGGTGCGCGAGCACCGCAACGACCCGGCCAGCCGCGCCGCTCAGGCGGCGGCGCGGGTTGCGGCCCGCTACGCCAACGCGCCCAGCTACAGCGAAATGCTGGCCAGCGAAGCCCGTGCCGCCATGCTGGCTGCCGAAGCCGCTTCAAGGGCTGCGCTCGCCGCGCAAGCCGCCGCGCAATCGGTTCTGAACAGCCTGGAGGCGGCGGCTTCCACCGCATCGGCAGCGGAGAACGCGAACCGTCGCGTCGAGGATGGGGGCTGCGCAGAGGTTGCCGCAATGGGCAGCGGTTCGGCCGGAGGGCCTGCGGCGTATGAATCGTCTGCGCGCAAAAGCTTGGGGCCAGGCCACGAGCACACCTACGCGGTCCGCCGGGAACCCGAGTTGCCCGCGCGAAAGCCGGCGCCCTTGCCCGTGCGCGCCCGGCAAGCGCCGGGCCTGTTTGATTCCACGGTGCCGGAGTGGCCGGAGCCGGGGTCGCCCGATGCGGAATCGCAACTGGACGAGCTGGCCCAGCCGATCCACGGCAACCTGATCGAATTTCCGCGCCAGCTTGTGGCCACGCGCAAAGTCCGCCCGCGCCGGGTGGAAGGGCCGCTGGCAAATGCCGCCTGCGAAGCGCAATTGAGCATCTTCGAGGTCGACCCGGGCGCCATCTCCATCGATCCCGAAACCATGCCTCCGATTCCCGCTCCCGATGCGACAGCGTGGAGCGGGCCGGAGTGGTCGGGCATGCAGCTCAACGCGCATCCCCAAGAGGAGGAAACTCTGCACCAGCCCGCGCCGGCGTTTGCAAGCGCTCCTGCGCTCGATCTTGCCTCGGCAAACCGGCGGTTGCTGGCGATGGTGGTGGACGTCTCGCTGGTTTTGGGCGCGTTCCTGCTGCTGGCGATTCTGGTTGCGAGTGAGGTGGCGCAGTTTCCCGCATGGCGCACCGTGGAGATCGGAAGCGGGATTGCCCTGCTGGTGGCAGGCGCGCTCTACCAGACGCTCTTCTTTGCGCTGGAGCGGCCTACTCCCGGCATGTGGTATGCGCAGCTGCGCCTCTGCACCTTTGAGGGAAACGCTCCCACGCGCGCGCAGCGCAACGCACGGCTGGTCGCGCTGCTGCTTTCAGCCCTGCCCATGGGGCTGGGATTGGCCTGGGCTATCTTTGACGAAGATCACCTTACCTGGCACGACCGGCTCTCGCACACCTACCTGCGCCGGTGCTGAGACCGGAGGCCGTTTACCCATGAGCGACCTTCCTCAAGTCACAGATGCCGCGTCGGGTGATGCGCCGCCCGTGAAGCTCGCAGCCTGCTGTCCCTGACCCGGAGTGTCCGTCGTCAGCTTGATCCCCGAGCCGCGCACGCGCTGCTCTTGGGGCTGACGCTGGTGACGAATAATACGCGGGAATTCGCACGCATTCCCGGGTTGAAGATCGAGAATTGGACCTACGGCATTTTCTGAGTTACTGTGTCCTTTTCCTTTCCTCGTAAGGTCGCCGCTCCCTGTTGGTCGCGTCGACTCTGCCTTCCGTCTTCGGGATACAGCTACTCAGAAAATGCGTTAGCCTCCTGCCGGGATGAATGAATTTTACCCCGCCACCGAGCGCAGGGCGCTTACGCCCGCACCCAGCAAAGCGGTCTCATCGGAGGGAGGCAGAACTTCCAGCGAAAAGCTCTGCAAAGGGCTCATTCTCACCATGGTTTCCAAATGGCTGCGCAGGAGCGGCAATTCGAGGAAGTGGACATTGTGCCCGGTGAAATAGAACTTCCCCGGTCCGGCCAGATGAATGAAGGAGGCCGTAGCCGCGGCCAGCGCGCGGTGCCACAGATCGACAAAGTCGCGGCAACGCTGGTCGCCCTTCTTCGCGTTGGCGAAGATCTCTTCCGGTTCGAGATCAAGGAAGCGCATGCGCATGGCGCGCGAACCCATGATGCCTTCGAGGTGACCCACGCCGCCGCAGCCGCAATACCGCTCCCTGGGATCGAGAGTGACAGTCACGTGCCCTCCCTCCCAGACGCCTTCCACGTAGGGCCATCGCCCGTAGCCTG
>JASHUF010000097.1 GCA_030040175.1 Acidobacteriaceae bacterium | reverse complement strand
CTTGAAAACGGCTTCCTGCTCCGGGCCAAAATCCTCGCCCACCACGGCAATCACACGCACATCGGTGAAGAAGCTGGCGGCGAGAGAAAAGTATGTGGCCGCGCCTGCAAGCTTGCGCTGGTAACGGCCCGCCGGAGTTTCAACGGAATCGTAGGCTACGCTGCCGACGACGGTGATGGACATTCAGCTTCCTTTCGCGCGTCTTATTCCTCAATTTGGTGCAAAGACCTTGTCATCCTGAGCGAGTTTTGGTGCGTTCGTTGCACCAAAACGAGTCAAAGGATCTGCGGTTGTCCTTCAAGGACTCTCATATCCCAGCACACTGAGTCGCGATGATTTCTACCATCCATGATATTTGCCGAAGAGCAGCTTCAGTCTTTCTTTTGCCGCTGCGGGAATCAGGTCCTTCTGCGTCAGCACGGCAAACTTCGCCGCCGAAGCGCACGCGCACTTTCTCTCCCGCGGCATCGCCGCCACCGCCGCCTTCACCACCCTGCATGCGTTCTCGGCATTCTTGTGGAGCACGGCAACGATCTCTTCCACGGTCACCGCGTCGTGCCCCTCGCGCCAGCAGTCGTAATCGGTGACCATGGCCACCGTGGCGTAGCAAATCTCGGCCTCGCGCGCCAGCTTCGCCTCCTGCAGATTGGTCATGCCGATCACGTCCGCGCCCCAGCTGCGGTAGAGATTCGATTCGGCGCGCGTGGAAAACTGCGGGCCCTCCATGCACACATACGTGCCGCCCAGCTTGCCCACCACGCCGGCACGCGCGCAGGCATCGGCCGCGGCTTTGGCCACGGTCGCGCAAACCGGATCGCCGAACGCCACGTGGCCCACAATGCCGTCTCCAAAAAATGTCGCGATGCGATGAAAGGTCCGGTCGATGAACTGGTCGGGAATCACAAATTCCGTGGGCTTGTGCTCTTCCTTGAGCGATCCCACGGCGGAGACCGAAATGACCCTCTCCACGCGGAGCTTTTTGAACGCATAAATGTTCGCGCGAAAGTTCAGCTCCGAAGGCAGAATGCGATGCCCGCGCCCGTGGCGCGCGAGAAACGCCACCTTGCGCCCTTCCAGCTCGCCCAGCACGAAAGGATCGGAAGGCTCGCCAAACGGCGTCTCCACGTGCTCCTCGCGCGCAGCGGTGAATCCGGGCATCGAATACAAACCGCTGCCGCCAATAATGCCGATCTCCGCTTCCGCCACGCACCCGCTCCTTCAATTAACCCTTCTTTGATCCCTGATCCCTGATCCCTGATCCCTGAAACCTGATCCCTTATCGCTGATCGATCAGCCTCATCGTCTCCAGAATCACGTCGCCATCAATCGTCAAACTGTGCGCGCTGATCTTGTCCATCGTGTCCTGCGCGGTGTGGTGATAGCTGTTGTTCGGCCCGTAGTCAAGATCGATGATATCGATCGACGGCACGCCGCGCTCGACAAACGGCAGATGATCGTCTTCGACGGCCATGTCTCTCTGAAAGAAATAGCGCTCGTCGCCGAATTTCTTCGCCGCCTGCCCCACCAGCGCCGCCAGCCAGGGCGTTGAATTCGTCTCGCGCTGGATGTCGAGATCCTTGTCGCCGATCATATCCGTGAGAATAAACGCCTTGATCTGGCCCAGCGTCCCGTCGCGCCCCCAGCGCGCCGCCAGGTGCCGGCTGCCGTAGGTCGAGTCGGTATCGGACCACGATTCGATGGCTTCTTCGCCGTCGAAGAAAACCAGCCACACGGAGTAACCGTCCAGCTTTTTCCCTCCCGCGGTCTCTTCGCGCAACCGGTCGCCAATCGCCAGCAGCAGCCCGGTCGTCGATCCGCCGTCGTTCGCGCCCACAAAGTCGATGGTGCGCAGCGGGTAGTTGGTCTCGTAATGCGTGGCCAGCACGATGATACCTTTCTTCGCGCCCGCAAAGCGCACAATGAAGTTGCGCATGGGCACCGGCCCGATGGGCGTATCGGCGGTAAACGCGTCCTCTTCGCAGGCAGCGTGCTCGCTCGCAAAATGGCCGCGCAGGAACCCCTCCGCTTTCCCATGGCCCGGGCCCGTCGGCCAGCGCGGTCCAATGGCCACAAACTCCCGCGCGTACTCGTAGGCCTTGGCGCCGTCGAAGTGCTGCGCACGCAGCGCAAATGGGGTGAGGAATATTGTGAGACAAGCGAAAGTTCGTGCAATCCCACCCTTGCCGCAAAGACAAGAGCGCGGCAAGGATGGGGCATCCAGCAGCACCATCCCCGCCGCAGCTCTTGTCCAAAACCAGAAAAAGGACCAGAAAGAAGACCGCGGAAAAGACCGGGAAAAACTCATCTTGCAGCCTCCTTGGCTTTCTTGCGCGAGGGATGCACCCACCACGCCACGCCGATGCCAATGAGGTAGAGCGAGAGCATGGGGACCGCGTAGATGCACATGGTCCACACATCGGGACTGGGGCAGATGATGGCGGCCACAATGAACACGGCCAGAATCGCGTAGCGGATGTTCCTCCACAGGAAGCGCGGGCTTACGATGCCGAACAGGGCCAGAAAGAAAATCAGGATCGGCAGCTCGAAGCTGATGCCCAGCCCCAGAATGATCGAAAGGAAGAACCCCGTGTACTCCTCGATGGTGACCATGGGGTTGAAGTTTTTCCCGAAGTTCACAATCAGAATCTTGAGCGCGCCGGGCAGCACAAAAAAGTAGCCGAAGGCCGCTCCGGCCAGGAACAGCCCCACCGTAGCCGCCATAAAGGGAACTACAAACCGTTTTTCTTTCTGGTAGAGTCCCGGCGCAATGAACAACCACACCTGGTAGAGAATCAGAGGCGAGGCCAGAATCGCCCCGCCGATCAGCGACACCTGCAGATACAGATTCAGCGGATCCATCGGGTGCGTGTAATTCAGCCGGATATGCAGCTTGTCCAGCGGTTCCTGCACCAGGTCATACAGCTTTACATGAAAAATGTAGGCGGCAATCGCCCCCAGCACCAGGTAAACGGCGGAGTGAATGATGCGCTTGCGCAGCTCCTCCAGGTGCTCCATCAGGCTCATCCCCGGGAGTTCCGCGCGCTCGGTCACCGCCTTGCGCGCTTTGGTGATGGCATCTCCGGGATCAACCATGGCGGCTTGCTTGCTCGGTCACGGCGGGAGTCTCTTTCTCCGCGGCTTCTTCTCCCGAGGAAAGGGGTGCGCCGGCCGCACCGTTTTCGTCTTCCATCGCGGCCGCGCGCCCTGCGCGCGTCGCGCCTACCGTCTCGCCCGTCGATGGCGGCAAAATCCGCGGAGCACCCGCCTCCTCATGCGCCTCGGTGCCGGTTGCGATTGAGCCCGCCCCATCGGCAGCGGATGCGGGAGCCTCCGGTTCTGCCGCCTGAGATTCCGTCTTTGCCTCCGCGGCCTGCGTCTGCGCCGCCAGCGCCAGGCGCTGCTGCCGTTCCGCCTCCTCGCGCTTGCGCCGGTCGGCCTCTTCGGCGTTGCGCAGCTCTTCTTCCATCTGGAATTTGAAATCGTTGGAAGCTTTCCGGAACTCGTACATCAGCTTGCCGATCTGCCGGCCGATCTGCGGCAGCCGCCGCGGTCCGAAGACCACCAGCGCCAGCACCATCAGCAGGAGAGAATCGCCCATACTGATGTTTGCTTCCAGAATTGGCGGCGGAGCTCCCATGAAGCACCATGATACCTGTCTGCGCGCGCGCCCTCCAAGCCTGCCCGAGGAACGATAGTGTCCTGATTCGTTGGTGTTTTGACAGGGCACGGCTTCAGTTGTGCCGATAAGCGCCAGCAAAATCGCGGGCTTTAGCCCCTGAGGGGCGTTTTCTCATCGCCATGGCCCATGGATGCAACCAGTTCTACGGCATTTTCTGAGTTACTGTGTCCTTTTCATTTCCTCGCAAGGCCGCCGCTCCCTGTTGGTCGCGTCGACTCTGCCTTCCGTCTTCGGGATACAGCTACTCAGAAAATGCGTTCGCCTTGGGCTTGAGTCCCGGAGGGATGTTCCTTGCGAATTGCGGCACTACCTACGCCGCCGGTGACGTTGGCGCGGAGCGTTCCAAGCCTTCAGCTTGTGTACCTGCCGGAACGCGGCGGCCATGCGCCGGAAGCTCCCTTGGCCGCAATCGGCATCCTCGCCCGTTGCGAAGAACGCCCGGTGCGCTACACTGGGAGAGTGATGGTTGGGCTCGGCCCGTCGATTTCGGAATCCACCGGCTCGCGGCCGCATCCATCTTGAGTGAAGGGCTGCAACAACCCCGTGGATGGGGTTGGAGCGAAGACGGCCGGTTGCAGGGGTGCCCAAAGTCCGGCACCGTTGCCGGGGCGTCTTCGTGAAAACGGCGCATCCACTGCAGTCCAGCTTGCTTTCAACATCCCCGCCCGCCGCATCTCGTATTGAGGAACGGCAGGGCTGAAGGCGGAGTGCAGTGACTCTAGTTCTTGATCCGGAAACAGCGGCCTCGCCGGAGGCCTCCAGTGCTTGCAGTCTTGAGAATTACCTGGCTCTCCCTGACCGCTCCATGGATGAGCGCATTCGCAACGCGCGCGCCGCGCTCGGTTCTTCCACCATCCTCCTCGGCCACCACTACCAGCGCGACGAAGTGATCCGTTTCGCCGACTTTACCGGCGACAGCTACAAGCTTTCGAAAGCCGCGGCGGAGACGGATGCGCAGTACATCGTTTTCTGCGGCTTGCATTTCATGGCCGAGAGCGCCGACGTGCTCGGACGCGCGGACCAGCAGGTGATTCTGCCCGACCTGAACGCCGGCTGCTCCATGGCCGACATGGCCGAGATCACGCAGGTTGAAGATTGCTGGGACGCGCTCGAGCGCGCAGGTCTCGCCGGCGAGACCGTTCCGCTCACCTATATGAATTCCACCGCCGCCATCAAAGCCTTTTGCGGCGAGCACGGCGGGCTTGTGTGCACCTCGTCGAATGCCCGCGCCGCCTTCGAGTGGGCCTTCGCCCGCGGTCGCAGAATTCTCTTTCTGCCCGATCAGCACCTGGGCCGCAACACCGGCTTCGCCATGGGCATCCCGCTCGAAGAGATGGCGGTCTGGGATCCCTGGGCCATTCAGCTTGGATCGCTTGCCGGCGGCCAAACCCGCGAGCGCCTCGCCGCGTGCCGCATTCTGCTCTGGAAAGGCCATTGCGCCGTGCACCAGCGTTTTCTTCCCGGCCACGTCG
>JASHUF010000096.1 GCA_030040175.1 Acidobacteriaceae bacterium | reverse complement strand
CTTCCGGCGGCTGCGCTCCTGGTGATTTTAGCTTTGAGCCCCGCGCATTGCGAGCGCCGTCAATGAACGGGATGAATTCACGCGGAAAGGCGCTTCTGTATCGGGATTCGGCCTCATCCTTGGCGCCATTGGAGAGTGTCAGATACCGGATATCCCAGCGCATGGTGTCGAGTGCGCCAGTTGCGGTCTGCAAGACTTTCGCCGCGTGCAGGCCCTTCAGATCCCTGGAGCGATGAGGCGTGATCATGATTCCTGCTCCAGCCGAAAGAACCGCCCGGCGCTCCCGGGCAAGCGCGGAGATGGCTCCGGGCGAGGCCAGACTGGAGCCCTCGGTCAGAAAGGCGCTGACAGCGCCTGCCCGCTTAGGGCCTGGCGGCAAGCGAGGGGCGTTCCGGTGGAAGTTCCCGTCCGTGCTGCCGGTTTCGCAGCCGGGTTGAATAGCGGTCATCGTGGAGCCCGGGGGCTGGTACCCATCGTCTTCCATAATCTATAGAACAATCTATAACTTGGAGAACGGTACGGCACCGCGGTCGTTCCCCGGGAAAAGGAGAGCTTGACAAACGATCCACTGTTGATATATCAATTTTCGGGCTCCAAAAGGAACCGTTGCGCTGCTCACAAGCGTTTGCTGGCTGTACTTTTTTTGAGGCTGCGCCTGCATAGACGCCATGCCGCCGCGAGCCGGGGGCGCGGGGATTTGCGCTGGAAGGGTCTCCGCGCAACGGAAAAGTTTTCACATTGCACCAGGGTAAACCGGGAGTCGAAACTTCCACTCAGAGACTCAGCTGCGCTGCACCAACACTCTCACAGGATCAAGAAACATCGGGGAGTCCACCTGCCATTAAGTCCGAACATGCGTTGGCCAGCCGCTTTCGCTTCGGACTGCACCCTTATGAAGTAGGAGACGAAATGCAAAGACGTGTGTTCCTCAAGCAATCGGCAATTGGAATCGGTACTCTTGCAGGAGTGTATGCGGGGGTGTTGAAAGCTGAGGATGGTATTGGCGAGCCCGGTGCGGTTCTGCCCAGCGGCTCAAGCCAGGCTGGGTCGAGTGCGACAAAGGAAGAAGGCCAGTTTATTTGGGGAACGAACGCGGTTCTTCTCGGGCCGCCCTGGGAAAGAGTGCCTTCCCTCGATGAAATGCTCGCTGACCGTGAACATACTCAAGTTATCAGCCAGTTTTATCGCGTCGGCGGCGAGGATCGGTCGGCGACGCCGACCCAATGCCACATTGCCTATAGCAACGATGCCCTCTTTATCCTGTGCCGGTGCACGGAAGACGACATGTCTTTCCCTTATGCTAACTTGGATGCGGATTTGTGGCGCCAGGCGAATTGGCACTCGTTGCATGGATTACCCTCCGCCGCCAACAACTGGCCGCCTAATCCCGACGAAGTGGACATCCTGATTCAGCCCGATCCGGCCGTTCCTTCGTATTATCAATTCGCGGCAACGCCGCAGGGGTTGAAATTCGGCTGCAGCCGGGAGCTGGGCTCCGGCACTGAGGCGTCTGCCGACGAAACTGCGGCTGCGCGTAAGTCTACCCTTCACGCCGGCGACGTAGAGGAATTCCAGGCGGCTGTTGCCAGGAGAGACACCGAGTGGCTGGTTTCATTTCAAATACCCTGGAAAACGTTGGGGGGCAAACCGAAGTCCGCATTCGGCTTTTTGCCCATGCGAACAAGGTGGCGCGATGGCGAGTTCAGCAGCCCGGTGGCGATTGATGTCAATGAAGGTATGCCCGTTGACTTGCTGATCGAGACACACTTTTCCGGTTCCGCCGAGGTCGATAGCGCGCAGAGCTGTCTGTGCCGGCTGCCTTCCGGCACGCTGCGCTGGCAAAGGCCGGCATTAAGGACATATCCGGCTGCCGAAACATGCAGCCAAATCTGGCAGATGGAATCATCCTTAACCACTCCTACCGATAAGGAGAATCTTGGGCAACGGCTGTTCCTCACCCAGCGCTGGATGGATTTGATGATGCAGGAGGGCTTCACGCCGCTGCCCCGCTCTTGGGGGGTTGTGGCGCACGATCTGACTCAGGCTTTCTTCCGGCAAAAGGTGAATGTCGCCTTGCACAAGAACGACCTGGATCAGGCGTGCCATTTACTCGATACCTATCTGAGCGAGCTGGATAAGATGTCTCGTTGGTGGTACGCCGATGGCTCGCCCGGCAACCTTCTCAAGGAGGAATGGAAGCCCGTTACAAGTGTGGACAGCGTGGAAGTGCAGGGTAGAACGCTGCTGATGCGCTGCGTGGCGGGCGGTCATCAAGTCGATTTGCATCTTGCCCTGCCGTCAACGGGAGGTGTAAGAATCTACGGCCGCGATGAAGGTTACTGGAGACCGGCTGATCTGCAGCCGCTGAAAGCCAGCTTGACTTCACGCTCATGTTCCATTGATACCCCCGACGGCAGGGTAGTTATCCATCGAGAGCCATTTTCAATTTCCTTTTATGACGCCGCCGATAAAGAGGTGATGCAATTCGGCGCCAATGCCGTGGCTCTTCGGTTCGGACAGGCCAATGAAATACTCGGCATAGATTTCAGGCATCGCCTTGATTCGCAAGAGGTCATTTATGGCTTCGGGGAAAAGTATGATCGCTTCGATCACCATGGCGGTGTCCTGACGCTTTGGGGAACGGACGATTGGGTTGGGAACGGCGAGGGCATGGCGAATACGACTTACAAACCCCTGCCTATCTTTCATAGCTCCAATGGCTATATGGTTTTCGACAATTCTTCTTATCGACTAAGGGCGGACATCGGGCAGACCGATCCTGACCAATATCGGCTCACACAGCTTGGTCCGATCTTTGACTTCTACCTATGGATCGGTACGCCGGAAAAAACATTGCAATCCTACACCGCTCTTACCGGAAGACCGCCGCTGCCGCCCAAATGGGCATTTGAACCGTGGATGGGTAGAGGCGGGGGTGCCTGGGAAAACGACCGCCTCCACGATCCTGTGGCGCAGGAAGAAACCACCGCCCTTCGCTTTGCCGCATTGGACATTCCCCATT
>JASHUF010000095.1 GCA_030040175.1 Acidobacteriaceae bacterium | reverse complement strand
CTTGAGCATCTGGGAGCGCGACCCCGACGAGTCCGTCGCCTCACCCGGCGCCCACGCCGAGCCCGTCCCGCCGCAAAAGGTCACACCCATCCGCGCCGACTCGCGTTTTGTCGACGCGCGTTCCGCCGAGGTATGCTCCGCCTCTGCGCACCCCGCCTCCGCGCACTTTGCCCCTCCCTCACCTGCTCCGCTGTCAGAAGCGATCACCATTCACAACCGCGCCGACGCCGATCTACGCACCGTTACCGTCGCGCCCAAGAACATGAGCGGCTTCAAGCTGCCGTCCAGCACGCTTCTGCACGAGGGCGAAGGTCCGCAGACTGTCCGCGAAGAGGAGCTGCGTGAAGAGGCTCGCGTTCTCGTCGAAAAATGCGCCGAGTTCGATGTGCGCGGCCAGGTGGTGCAGATCAATCCCGGGCCCATGGTCACCACCTACGAGTTCAAGCCCGAAGCCGGCGTCAAGTACTCGCGCGTCACCGGCCTCGCCGACGATCTCTGCCTCGCCATGCGCGCCGAAAGCATCCTCATCGAGCGCATGCCCGGCAAGAGTACCGTCGGCATCCAGGTGCCCAACCACGAGCGCGAGACCATCCACCTGCGCGAGGTCATCGAGAGCGAAACCTTCGCCCGGGCCAAGTCGCGTCTCACTCTCTCCATGGGCAAGGACATCAACGGCCGCATCGTTACCGCCGATCTCGCTTCCATGCCCCACGTGCTCATCGCCGGTTCCACCGGCTCCGGCAAGTCAGTCGCAATTAATGCCATGATCATGAGCCTGCTCTACCGGACCACGCCGGCGCAGGTGCGCCTCATCCTCGTCGATCCCAAGCGTGTGGAACTGGGCATGTACGAGGGCATTCCCCATCTCTTCACGCCCATCATCACCGAGCCCAAGGCCGCCGCCAACGCCCTGCGCAACGCCGTCCGCGAGATGGAGCGCCGCCTCAAGCTGCTCGCTTCGCGCAGCGTGCGCAACATCGACCAGTACAATCGGCTCTTCGAGAGCTCCGCTCCTTCACTTTTTGGACCGGAGGATGGGCAGGAGGAAGAGCCGCTCCCATACATCGTCATCATCATCGACGAGCTGGCCGACCTCATGATGCTCGACCGCGCCAACGTCGAGGAATCCGTCACCCGCCTGGCGCAGATGGCCCGCGCCGTGGGCATTCATCTCGTGCTCGCCACGCAGCGCCCCTCCGTCGACGTCATCACCGGCCTCATCAAGGCCAACGTGCCCACGCGCATCAGCTTCCGCCTCGCCACCAAGGTGGACTCGCGCACCATCCTCGACACCAACGGCGCCGAGGCTCTCCTCGGCCGCGGCGACATGCTTTTCCTGCCGCCGGGCACCAGCCGCCTGCTGCGCCTGCACGCGCCTTACGTGAGCGAAAAGGAAACCGCCGCCGTGGTCGAGTTCTGGAAAGAGCAGGGAACTGCCGCCTACGTCGAAGGCTTCCTCGATTCACCCAAGGACGAGCGCCAGGCCGTCGAAGGCGCGAGCGGCGAGGAGGACGAAAACGATCCCCTCTTCGACGATGCCGTCCGCCTGGTCTTCGAGTTCGGCAAAGCCTCTACCTCGCTCTTGCAGCGCCGCCTGCGCATCGGCTACGGCCGCGCCGCGCATCTGATTGATTTGATGGAGCGCGACGGCCTCGTCGGCCCCGCCGACGGCTCCCGCCCCCGCGAGCTGCTCAAAGCTCCGCACTGGCTGCACGAAGTCTCCGCCATCTCCGGGTAACGCACGAATTGTGCTGCACGCAAACTGTCGCGCGTTGCCCCATCCCCGAGCCTTGTCATCCCCGAGCCTTGTCATCCTCGAGCCTTGTCATCCTTGAGCGAAGGCCGCGTGAGCCACCGAGTCGAAGCACCCGCGGTTGTCCTTCACGCGCTGCCGGGGGCCCGCGGGTCCCGACCTTGGCACCCGGGAAACCAGGAACCGTACCCGCGCCCTCTGCGTTATCCTTCTTCCTTCCACCACTCCACGCCCCGGAGGGCCCCGTTGTCTCCGCGCACTGCATCCCGGAACCCCGCGGTTCTTTCGTACTACTCCATGCGCCGGGCCGTCGGACTCATCGCACTTACGCTGCCCCTCGCCATCGCCTCCGGCTCCATTCTGTCGTCTTTCCTCGGCCCCTTGCACGCGCTGCCCCACCCGCTTCTGGAGCGCTCCATCAGCGACTACTACTACACCCCCATGCGCGACTACCTCGTCGGCAGCCTCTGCGCCATCGCCGCCTTCCTCGCCTGCTCCCGCGGCTACGACGTTCAGGACGAGATTCTTGGCTATCTTGCCGGCGCCTTCACCTTCGGCGTCGCCTTCTTCCCCTCCTTCGACCCCCGCGGCGTGCGCCTGACGCCTCTCGATGTCCCCTACGGCTACATCCACACCGTCTTCGCGGCTCTCATGTTTCTTGTGCTTGCCTACTTCTGCATCTTTCTCTTCCGCCGCTCCACGCCCGACAGCCAGCTTACCCGCCGCAAGCGGCATCGCAACCGCATCTACGGCGCCTGCGGCCTGGTCATCGTCGTCTGCCTCTTCCTCATCGTCGCACTCACCCTTGGCGCCTCGCTCGACCACCGCCGGCCCAGTCCCGCGCTTTTCTGGTGCGAGTCGCTCGCCCTCGCCGCCTTCGGGGTCGCCTGGCTCACCAAGGGCAACGGCATTCTCCGCGACAAACCCCCGCGCACGATCCAGGCCCATGCCCAACCCCTTGCCACGCAACCGCTCTCGCCGCCAGGCCGCCCAGGCGCCAGTCCGGGCGCCCCATCCTAGAGCGGATCAGGCGATAGCGTATCCGGGGAGCCGTGGCCCAAAGTCAACGCGACCATCCTAATGGGGATCTGCGGTTTTCCTTGAGGAGTTTCGCGCGCCTGGGTGCCCCAGGTCCCGATTCCGCGACCTGGGAAAGCTCGACGTTCGCGTGAGATCCGCGCCCTACCGCGCCGCTCGTCAATAAATCTTCAAACTCGGCGCCCGGTGCAGGTGGAACGGATCGTTCGCCTCCGCCGCCGGTCTCACCGCGCGGCTCATGCATCGGCTGTGGCGGGCGAGCCCGGCTGCATACGAGCGCGTCACGTGCAGACGGTCCATGATCACGTACCGCGTGCGCAGCCCGTCGATCGTCGCCGGCAAATGGGCGGGCACCTGCCGCCGGTCCACAAAAATCACCAGGGCCGCTTCCTTCGGATTGTCCAGGCTCTGGCCTACGCCCACGCCAAAGAAGGCCGGATTCTGTTTGAGCAGTCCGGCTACGATCTGCTGCTTCGCGCTCACCGCCTGGCTCAGAACCGCTGCCGCGAGCGGCGTCTGCGACGGCGTCCGCGGCGCCGTGCCCGCGTTCACCGCCTGCGCCGTGGTCGGGATCACGATGGTGCGCACTCCGCTCACCGTCTGCGGAACCGCCGGGTTCATGGCCTGATCCGCATACACCAGCACCGCGCCCTCGCCGGAGCGGTCGCTGCTCTTGCCCGTTCCCACGCCCAGAATGCCGGCCGAGGGATTCACCAGCGCCCGCGCCGCGTTTAAGGCAGCATCGGCCCGCGCTACCTGGTCCGCCGCGAGCGTCCGTCCCTGCGCCGCCGTCAGCGTGGCATCGCCGTAGTTCAGGCAGCTCACCGCGTGGTCGGTCGTGCCCACAAACGTGTACGTCGTGTTCATCTGCGATCCCAGCTCGCTCAGCACTTCGGGAACGGGATTCGCAATCCCCACATCCACGTTGTCGCTATCCACACCGCCGGCAAAGAACAGGCCCACCGGCTCGGCGTTGCTCGCGTCCACCACCAGAGACCCCGAATCGCCCGCATCGCTGAACTGGTTGCCCGTGATTACGATTTGGTCGCTGTACGTCTTCGTGTAGTAGGGATCGGTCTCCGCGCAGTTGGAGTAGTAGGAAACCACGATGTCGGATTGAAACGCGATCATAGATCCGCAGGTCAACCCCGTCGTGCGCCCGCTCTTGGCCACCGCGGAAACCTCGCTCGGGTTTGCAATCGTTTCACCGTTTCCGGCGGAACACGTAGTGCCGGGCGAGGCAATGGTGCATGTATTGCCCGGAGGCGCGGCCGCCAGCGTGCCGTTGGCCTGCTTCGTCCCCAGCTCCAGAATGTCGCCGCTCGTGCTCACTGCGCCCGACTCCACCCGCGCAATGGCCGCGTCCACGTTGCTCGAAGTCGAATCGAGCTTCACAAACCCCGTCAGCGTGCCCACCAGCGTCTCCGTGCCCGGAGGAATGCCGTTGAGGGGTTCGCAGTCGTCGTCGATCAGCCCCGGCTGGATGATCTCTTCGCCCGTGCTCGCCTGGTCGCTGCGCGCCAATACGTGATTGCAGCTCAGCAGGTATTGCGTCCCGCTCGCGTTCTGGATCAGCGATCCCAGCGTCCCTCCGCAGCAGTCAGTGATCTCCGATTGCCCGTTCACCGTGGTGGTGTCGTAATCGTTGTCGTTGCCCCCGGACCTGCCCAGGTCCACCGGTGTGGCTAGTTGCGCCTGGTGTGTCGAAGGACTGCTGTCCACCCCCTCCGTGTTCAGCAGCACCTCCGCCGACGCCTTCGACGACGACGTTCCCACCGTCGCCACCACGTACGTTGCCTGGGTCGCTGTCACCGACGTCGGCGCCGTATAGGTCACCGTGCAGGAGGTAAACTCCTGCGCTCCGCGCGCACAGCTCGGCGAGCCCACGCTTCCTTCACCGCCGCTCGAACCCGTCGCGCTGTTCGAGACCGCGTAGTTGACCCCGTCCGTCCCTCCCGCTTCCGCAATGTACCCC
>JASHUF010000094.1 GCA_030040175.1 Acidobacteriaceae bacterium | reverse complement strand
CCATTACCAAGTCGATGATCTTCGGCTGGATGAGCCGCGATTACTATCTCGAAGAGCACGATCCCGAGCGTTGGGTCGTCGACAAGCCTGCGAGCTCCGAAAAAAAACGGGGCTACGACGCCGGCGATGCCGACTGAGCCGGAAATGCCGCGCTACGCTATGCCGACCGATCCCATGCCAACAGATATCGACCGGCTTTGCGACGCAATCGAAGATTGCTACGAGTTCACGCTCTCCTACGCCGCCAAAGGCCTGGCCACCGATGGAGGCAGCGACCTGGGCCGCCAGTTGCGGGAAAAGCTGGCTAACGCCGCCGAGGCCATGCACGGACTCGAGGAGGCCTGCGCCGTTGCGGCCCGCGGGCTCGCACTGGCGCCGGCGCCAACCTGCGAGCGGTTCTTCGCCGTTCTCGCCCGTGACGCCGGGACCTCCATCGCCGCGCTGGAGCTGGTTCTCGCGCAGCCGGTCATCAGCTCGCAATTGATCGACAACCTCAACGCATCCATTCACCTCCGCGCCCTGCTCACCGATCTTTTTCTGGTCACCGAGGCCTTTTCGCTCCGGCAGGCGCAGGCGAACCGTGCAGCAAGAAAGTAAGCGCACCAAAAGCGTTTTCGATTCCGGTCTTTGCAATGTCAATACTGCCGGGCGGCTTTTTCTCAGGAAATTGCCACCTTGCTCGAGGCGGGCATGTCAAGATGTGAACCGGAAACGCCCAAACGGGAGGCGGCCGCAATGTATTCGCCTCAGGTCCTCGATCACTTCGAGCATCCGCGGAACGCGGGAACCCTGGACAATCCCGACGCTTCCGCGCAGGTTGAAAATCCCGCCTGCGGTGACGTTCTCAAGCTCACCCTCAAGCTCTCCTTCGGGCAGATCGCCGAGATTCGCTTTCAGGCCAAGGGTTGCGTCGCTTCCATGGCCTGCGGCTCCGCGCTCACGGAGCTGGCGCTGGGCAAATCCCCGGCGCAGGCCCGCACTCTGCGCAAGGAAGCACTGCTCGCCGCCGTGGGCGGCTTGCCTCCGGCCTCGCAGCATGCGGCCCAGCTTGCGCTCGATACGCTGGATGCGGCTCTCGATCAGCTTCGCGGGCGCACCTGAACCTGCGCCGCATACTCCGCCGGCGTATTCATACCCGCGCCGGCCAGGATTTCGGCGACCGGGACAGAGGCAAAATACCGCGCATGGGCGCGCTTCACCTCGCGCGCATTGCCGGTGACCGGCGCGCGCAGGATCACCTCGATCCATGCGCTTGCAGCCAGCAGCGGATGCCCGTGCCGGCCTTGGTGCTCGGGCGTTACTGCCCACAAGCCCTGCTTGACCGCCCGCGCAAACTCCGCACACAGCTTTTCGAGCGAAGCTGCGCTCAACGGCGGGCAATCCACCGGCGTAATCATGGCGCCCTCGAATCCGCGCTCCACCACGGCGCGCAACCCCGCCTGCAGAGAGCTGAACTGTCCCCGCTCCGGCGCGGGATTCACCACCATCTCCGCGCTGCACGCCGCGATCACAGGCTGCAGCCGCTCCGCATTTCTACCTGCAACCACCATCACTGCCTGCGTGTGCGGCCGCAGCGCGCAGATGTGCGCGGAGAGCAGGGTCGTTCCGTCGTTTGCATGCGGAGGCCAGGGCAGCAGCGCCTTGTCAGTGCCCATGCGCGAGGATGCGCCCGCGGCCAGAATCAATCCGCACAACACCGGCATGTTGCCTTCATTTCTTGGCCGCTGCGGGCGCGTTCTCCGGGCTTACGCCGGCCGCGCCCGCAACGCCGGAGCGGTGGCGGTGCGCCCAGCTCATGGGCGGCAGCGCGCCTTCGGCGTGCCGGCGGAACGCGATCAGCTCGGCCAGAATCGAGACCGCGATCTCCTCCGGCGTTACCGCGCCGATGTCGAGCCCCACCGGCGAGCGCAGCCGCTCGAACAGCGCCGGATCGAGTCCCTCAGCCGCGAGTTCCCGTACCACGGTAATGGCCTTGCGCCGCGAGCCCACCATGCCGATGTACCGCGCCTGCGTCTGCACCGCCCAGCGCAGAACGCGCATGTCGTCGCGATGCCCGCGCGTGGCGATCACGATGTAAGAAGACTCGTGCGGAGCCAGCTCCCGGAAGGCCTGGTCGAAATCCCGGGCCACGATCGCGCGTGCCCCCGGAAACCGCTCCGCGTTCGCGTAGGCCTCGCGGTCGTCGCACACGATCACCTCGAACCCCGCGTTCTTTGCGGCTTTGAACAGCTCCAGCGCCACGTGTCCTGCACCGAACACGTACAGGAGGGGCGCCGGCAGCACCGGCTCGATGAAAATCTCCAGCGTGCCTCCGCATACCAGCCCCGTGTCGTACTTCGGGTCCTGGTTCAGGTCGAAGGTCAGCGAGCAGGGCTTTTCGTTGGCGATCACATCCCGCGCCGCCCGCCACACCTCCGCCTCCACGCAGCCTCCGCCGATGGTGCCGGCGATCGATCCGTCGTCGCGCACCAGCATCTTCGCGGTTTTGAACGAAGGGATGGACCCGCGCGCGTTCACGATCGTGGCCACGGCCCCGCGCCGGCCCTCCCGCTGCAGCGCGACGATCTCCTCGTAAATGTTCATCCCTCCCGATTATTGGATTCGCCGCAGGTCAAGTCAACCCGGGCATTCTCTTGGGCCAACGGCCCCTGCACCCATTGCCCTCCGCGCCCTTTTCGATTAACTTCAAAGACTCCTGGTTTTTTCCGTTGCTGGGGAGTGCAAATGTCCCGTGTCATTCGCTGTTCCATCATTCAGGCCTCCAACGCCATACCGGCCACCGAGCCGCTCGGCCGCCAGAAAGAGGCCATGATCGAAAAGCACATCGGCCTCATACGCCAGGCCGCTGCTGCCGGCGCGCAGATCGTCTGCCTGCAGGAGGTCTTCAACGGCCCCTATTTCTGCGCCGAGCAATCCGTGAAGTGGTACGAGACCACCGAACCCGTGCCTGAGGGACCCACGGTGGCGCGGATGCAATCTCTGGCCAAAGAACTGCGCATCGCCATGATCGTGCCCGTCTATGAGGTCGAACAGGAAGGCGTCTTCTACAACACCGCCGCCGTCCTCCACAACGATGGCGCGTACCTGGGCAAATACCGCAAGACGCATATTCCGCACGTGGCGCCCGGATTCTGGGAAAAGTTCTATTTCCGTCCCGGCAATCTCGGCTATCCCGTTTTCGATCTGGGCTTCGTCAAAGTCGGTGTGTACATCTGTTACGACCGCCATTTCCCCGAGGGCGCGCGCTGCCTGGGCCTGAACGGCGCGGAGATCGTCTTCAATCCTTCGGCCACCGTGGCCGGCTTGAGCGAGTACTTGTGGCAACTGGAGCAGCCGGCGCACGCTGCCGCCAACGGCTACTTCATCGCCGCCATCAATCGCGTGGGCACAGAGCCGCCGTGGAACATCGGCGAGTTTTACGGCTCCAGCTACTTCGCCAACCCGCGCGGCAAGATTATCGCCCAGGCCTCGCGCGACAAGGATGAAGTGCTCACCGCCGATCTCGATCTCGGCGAGATTGCTGAAGTGCGCCGCACCTGGCAGTTTTACCGTGATCGCCGTCCCGATCTCTACGGGCCGCTGGTCGCTTCTTAGGCGTCTATGAGCACCGCCACCATTCCCGACGACCCGCTACTGCGCGAGCGCTTCACCCCGCTCAAGCCGGCGCTCACCGCCCAGGCCGCGGTCATCGAGGCCGACCGCTGCCTCAACTGCTTTGACGCTCCCTGCACCGCAGCCTGTCCCACGCACATCGACGTACCCGGCTTCATCAAGCGCATCGCCACGGGCAACCTGCGCGGGTCAGCGCTGCGTATCCTCGATGCCAACATCCTGGGCGCAAGCTGCGCCCGCGTCTGCCCTGTCGAAGTTCTCTGCGAAGGGGCCTGCGTGATGCATCGCCAGAACCGCAAGCCCATCCAGATCGGGCTGCTCCAGCGCCACGCCATGGATGCCTTCGACGCTTCCGGCGAATTACCGCCCGCTCTGAATAAGCACAACATTTCGGGTACGGGTGCCCCCGGTCCCGCTTCCGGGACCGGGGTGGGTAATTTACGCGTCGCCTGCATCGGCGGTGGTCCCGCGTCGCTCGCCTGCGCGGCCGAGCTCAAGCGCCGCGGGGCCCACGCCACCATCCTTGAGCGCCGCGCTCTGCCCGGAGGCCTGAACACCTACGGCGTAGCGGAATACAAACTGCGCGCCACGGAAAGTCTGCATGAAGTGGAGATGATTCGCCGCATGGGCGTCGAGCTCCGCTTCGGGGTCGATGTCAACTCCGCTGACGCGCTCGCGGAGCTCGAATCCGAGTTCGATTTCCTCTTTCTCGGTGTGGGCCTCGGCGCCATGCAGCGGCTGGGCATCCCCGGGGAAGAGAGCGCGGGGGTGATGAACGCGCTCGAGCTTATCGCCGCCTACAAAACCGGCCACCTGCGCGAGCTGCACGGCACCGTGGTGGTGGTGGGCGCGGGCAACACCGCCATTGACGCGGCCAACGCCGCGCGCCGCCTGGGTGCGGAGACCGTGTACCTGCTTTATCGCCGCAGCGAAAGCGACATCGGCGCCTTCGACTTCGAGTACGAGCATGCCAGGCAGGAGGGCGTGCAGTTTCTCTGGCGCCGCCAGCCGCTTTCTGTCTGCTCCGATGCCCACGGCCGCCTACTTCTCGAGACGGTCCAGGTGCGCGCGGTCGATCGCTCGCTGCTGCCCATCCCAGACTCGCAGTACACCATCGCCTGCGATCTGCTTGTGCCCGCCATCGGCCAGTCGCCGCTTGCCTATCTTCTGGAGCAATTGCGCGGCGTTTCCGTTCGCGAGGGCCGCATCGAGGCCGACCCGCGCACCGGGCGCACCGCCAATCCGCGTTACTATGCCGCGGGTGACTGCGTCAACGGCGGACGCGAGGTGGTGGATGCCGTGGCCGGCGGCAAGCGCGCCGCGCTGGCCATTCTCAACGCAGCGGAGGTTGCCCATGCCTGAGCCCATACCCGACTTGCGCGTGAAAAACTTTGCCGGCGCCATCAGCTCGCCCAATCCCTTCTGGCTCGCCTCCGCGCCGCCCACCAACACCGGCGAAATGATCGCGCGCGCCTTCGACGCCGGCTGGGGCGGCGCGGTGTGGAAGACCATCGGCGAGCCCGTGACCAACGTCAGCTCGCGCTACTCCTCGATCGACTGGATGGGGGAGCGCATGATGGGCTTCAACAACATTGAGCTCATCAGCGACCGGACGGTGGAAGAAAATCTGCGCGAGATGGCGGAAGTCAAAAAGCGCTATCCGCAGAATGCCGTCATCGCCTCTCTCATGGTCGCCTCCAACCGTGAAGCCTGGCATGAGATCGTGGCGCGCGTAGAGGGCGCAGGCGCCGATGGCCTGGAGCTCAACTTCGGCTGCCCGCACGGCATGAGCGAGCGCGGCATGGGCTCGGCCGTGGGCCAGGTGCCGGAGTACACCGAGCTCATCACCTCCTGGGTGAAAGAGAAGGCGCGCACGCCGGTGCTGGTGAAGCTCACGCCCAACATCTCTGACATTCGCACCGTGGCCCGCGCAGCCAAACGCGGCGGAGCCGATGGACTCTCGGCCATCAATACCATCAATTCGATTACGGGGATTGACCTCGACACCTTTGTTCCGCGCCCCAACGTCGACGGCAAAAACTCGCACGGCGGCTACTGCGGCCCGGCCGTCAAGCCCATCGCGCTGAACATGGTGCAGCAGATCATGGCCGATCCGGAAGCCGCTCTGCCGCTCTCCGGCATTGGCGGCATTGCCGACTGGCGCGACGCGGCGGAGTTTTTCCTGCTTGGTTGCGGGACGGTACAGGTGTGTACGGCCGTCATGCATTACGGCTACCGCATCGTGGAAGACCTGGCGGAGGGTCTGGAAAACTGGATGCGCGCCAAGGGCTTCCATTCGCTCGACGATTTTCGCGGCCTCTCCGTCAACCGCGTTACGGAGTGGAAGCACCTCAACCTCAACTACAAAATCGTCGCCCGCATCAGCGAAGAGAAGTGCATCGGCTGCGATCTTTGCCACATCGCCTGCTGGGACG
>JASHUF010000093.1 GCA_030040175.1 Acidobacteriaceae bacterium | reverse complement strand
GGGCTGAAGCGGTTGCCCCATCCTTTGCGCGTCCTTCGCGCAAAGGGTGGGAAAGAGAAGCCCCTAGACCCAAATCCCTAGGGTGCCCGGGGTCCCCGGCGAGCGATTTTTGCTCGCTGGGGTGGAGATCCCGCTTCCGGGACCCGGGAAAGCGATATTTTGCCCTGCTTATCCTCGCCATGGTGCCCCTCTTCGCCGCTGCGCAATCCACTACGCTGCACGTCGACGTGAAGCTGGTCAGCGTCTTTGTGAATGTGACCGACCGCAACGGCGCCATCGTGGGCGGGCTCAAGCGCGACGATTTTGCCTTGTTTGAAGACGGCCGCCCGCAGCAGATCGCCGTTTTCGAGCGCGAGTCGGAGATGCCCCTCGACCTGACGCTGGCCATCGACACCTCGGGCAGCGTAGCCAAGGACCTGGCCGCGGAGGCCTCGGCGGCGCGCCGGTTCGTGCACGCCATCCTGCGCCCGCAGGACCAGATGAGCGTGCTCCAGTTTGCCACCACCGTGCGCCAGTTGACCCCGTTTACGAACAAGGAGGGGCAGATCGACCGCGCTCTGGGCGAGCTGCGCGGCGACTGGGCCACGGCGCTTTACGACGCCATCTACCAGGGCTCGGATGCGCTGGGAACGAAAGAAGGGCGCAAGGTTCTGGTGATTGTCTCCGACGGGGACGATACGGTGCAGTCGACCACCTACGCCCAGGCGCTCGCCGAGGCGCTGCGCAACGAGGTCATGATCTACACCATCATCGACGTGCCCATCGCGTCCAGCGCCGGCCGCGACACCGGGGGCGAGCACGCGCTCATCACCCTGGCCGAGCAGACCGGGGGCAAGCATTTTTACGTGGACCAGGGCGGCCTCGACAAGGCCTTTGACCAGGTGAGCGACGACCTGCGCACGCAGTACCTGCTCGGCTACTACCCGCGCAACCAGGTGCCGGGCACCGATTTTCACCGCCTCAACGTGACCATCCCCCGGGCTTCGCCGGGCGACTTCAACATCCGCCACAAGACAGGCTATTACGCCGATCCCGTGAGCAACAACTGATGCGCGGCCGATGCGGCCCGGGTACCTGCGTGCGGGTAAGTGCTTCGCCGTCGTTCCCTTTTCCAGCGGCTCTGCATCTACAATGGCAGCATGACCCCGCCGCCGCCGAACCGCCGACGCTCCAAGATGCCCCCGCCCGGCGAAACCGGGCAGGAATCACTCTATCTGCGCTCGCTCAGCGACCGCCAGGTGATTGTGACCATCAAGCTGCGCGACGGCGAAACCGTGCGCGGCTGGATCGAGTACTTCGACGACTCCATGCTGCGCCTCACCCGCGAGAACCAGCCCAATCTGTTCATCTACAAGAACCAGATCCGCACCATCAGCGAGGCCGGCCGGCGGCGCACGCCGCGCTATGAGAACGACGGCGCCCGGCCCGCGCGCGAGGCCGTTTCGTGAACGCCGCGGCGCAGCCAGCTGCCTCAAGCGATCTTGACCAAGTCGACTTTGTACCCAGGGCTGCGGAGATTGCCCGCGAAGCCGGCGCGCGGCTGCGCGAGTTCTTTGCCGCGGGCGTGGCCACCGAATATAAGGGCGACGCCGACCTGGTGACCGCGGCCGACCGCACCGTGGAGAAACTGATCCGCACCCGCCTGAGCGAGGCCTTCCCCGGCCACGGAATCTTCGGCGAAGAGGGAACGCGGGAACGGCTCGAGGCCGAGCACCGCTGGTACGTGGACCCGCTCGACGGCACCACCAATTTTGCCCACGGCTTTCCGCAATTCTCGGTCTCGCTCGGGCTCGAGCATCGCCCCCCGGGGACGGCGCCGGACGAGGATGGCACGCTTGAGGCTGCCGTGGTCTACGACCCCATGCGCGACGAAATCTTCACCGCGCGGCGCAGCCGCGGGGCGGAGTTGAACGGCAAGCCCATCCGCGTCTCGCGCGCCGGTCAACTGGCTGAGGCACTGCTGGCCACAGGCTTTCCCAGCCGCAAGCGTCACGCCAGTCCGAACATCCACTTCTACCACGAGTTCACGCTGCGCTCGCACGGTGTGCGCCGCGCCGGTTCCGCCGCGCTCGATCTCGCCTACGTCGCCGCCGGCCGCGTGGATGCTTTCTGGGAGTTCAATCTCAATCCCTGGGATACTGCTGCGGGCATTCTGCTGGTGACCGAGGCCGGAGGCGCGGTGACGGATTTTTCGGGCCGCCCCTATCGCCTGGAAAGCCGCGAGATTCTGGCTTCGAACGGCTTGATCCACGCGGAGCTGGTCGGGCTTTTCGCCGACATGTTCGCCGGGCGCAATCTGGCGCCGGTTCCCACGGCTCACGATTACCTTCGGCCGTTCCCCAGCGGAAAAGGCTGTTGAACCGATTCCCTATTCACAGCTTCCTGTTCCCGGTCTCTGCCCGATTCCCGCATGGCAAAACCGGGCGCCCGGGAATCGCGCTTGACCGCCGGTCCCGTGTGCTACTATCAGCCTCGAGAAGTCAGGATTCACGGAGAAATTTCAAGATGGCATACGTGATTGCAGAACCCTGTATCGGCACCAAGGACACGGCCTGCGTCGACGCCTGTCCCGTCGATTGCATTCACCCCAAGAAGGACGAGGCCGGCCACGCCGAGGCCGAGCAGTTGTTCATCGACCCCGTCGAGTGCATCGACTGCGGCGCCTGCGTGCCCGCGTGCCCGGTTTCGGCCATCTTTGCGCTGGATGACCTGCCGGAGAAGTGGGCCCACTTCGCCGAGAAAAACTCCACGCACTTCGGCCGCTAAGCGGCTGCCGCGCAAAGCCCGGTGCTTCTCACCATGCGCATTCCGCCCCGCGCGGGATGCGCATTTGTGTTTTTGGGGTATGTCTTCCTGATCGGGACGGAGTGAAAGCGGGCGCGCCCCCGTTTTCTCTACTCCCTACTCCCTACTCTCTACTCTCTACTCCCTATTCTCTATTCCCTATGTCAGCATTTCCATCCCGGCATCGCGCGCCGCGATCTGGTCGAAGGTGACTGTCTTGCTGCAACCCGCCGCGCGGGCTGAAGCGGCGATCAGGCAATCGGCAAAGTCGGCCTTCGTGCCCTGATAGTGCCGCAGGGCTTCCCCCAAGGTCTCGGCCTGTTCAACAACCAAAGCGTCTACGGTCAATAAGCTGCTCAGCATCTTCGCGATAATCGCGCGATCCAGTTTGCGCACGGATTTCATTACCCAGGCCGTTTCAAGAATGGTGGCAATTCCGATCCAGCCCGGCTGGGAGATGGAGAGCGAACGGAAAAAGGCGGTTGCGGCGCGATGTTGTCCCGGATCGTCCTTAATAAGGAATCGGACAAGCACGTTCGTGTCTATTCCGATCACGCCGCTTCATCCTCCGGGCTTTCTAAAGACGATTCGCCCACGCTTCTGCGGTAGCTTTCAGTCACCGCTTCGCCGATCGCCTTATCCATCTCTTCGACGGTCATCGGCGGTATCAATCCCGCAAGGGCCCCTTCCAGTTCCATGATCGACCGCACGCGCCGAAGCACGAACTCGCCCTTGTCCTCTTCGAAGAACGCCACCTTCCCTCCGGGCTTTAATCCCATCGCCCTCCTCACTTCGACTGGAATTGTGATCTGTCCTTTCGATGTGACTTTTGCCTTGTACATTGTACCTTCTCCTTACTTATTCGCAAACTCCTTACATCTTAGCATATCTCTGACCACAGTGCGATGATGGAAATCAATGCCCGTGCTTACCTCGGAAGCCGTGGTTCTGCGCACCTGGCCGCTGCGCGAGGCCGATCTCATCGTGAGCCTTTTCACCCGCGACTACGGCCGATTGAAAGGCGTGGCCAGGGCCGCGCTCAAGAGCCGCAAGCGCTT
>JASHUF010000092.1 GCA_030040175.1 Acidobacteriaceae bacterium | reverse complement strand
CCCGGTCCGCCGTGGCCGATGGGCGCAAACGGAAACTCGGGCGCCGCGGCGCCCAGCGCCGAGATGAGAAAAAGCAGCGCGGCCACAATCAATCCGCGCTTGCGCCCGATGTGGGTGCTTACCCACCCGCCGGTCAGCCCGCCCAGAATGCAACCGATCAGCGCGCTCGACACCACAAAGCCAAGCAGCGAATTCGCGCCGTTGGCCTGCGCCGCGTTGGTCAGGTCGGTAAACCGCGGATCGATGAAGTAGGCCTTCAGGCTGTCCACAGCTCCATTGATCACGGCCGTGTCATACCCAAAGAGCAATCCGCCGAGCGTGGCGATGACGGTCAGCAACACGACATAAGGATTCAATCGCGACATAGACTCCTTTGCGGAAAATCGATTTAGGTCTTCTGCCTGCTCCATCCGCCGCGAGGCAACTGCACCCGGACTTCCGCCCCTGTACGCCGTTCCCCGTGGCTATCGCCGGATGAGCTTTTGCACGAAAGCCCAATTCTAGTACGGTCAGGGGCGGTTGGGAATGCCCGGCTTTACGCCCCGCGGGATGCCTTGGGATCGGCCGGCGCCGGTCGCGGCGGAGCTATGCCCGAATCCCGGACTTGCAACACTCCAAGGCGCGGGTCTGCCCGCAAACCGGCGGCCGCAACGGGGTCGTGGATGTGGTTGTCTTCGGCACCCGGCAGGGGAATGGAATCCCGGCAGCGGCCGCGCGAATCGCCGCGTTCTTTTGGGCGTATCAGGATTGATGCAGCTGCTCGTTCAGGTAAGCGCGGTAGCTGCGGCCGAGCGCAACTTTATGGCCGCTGTCGAGCACCACCACCGATTCGCCGCTTCCCTCCCGGCGCACTTCCTTCACGTACTTCAGATTCACAATGAAGGAGCGATGCACGCGCAGAAATCCGCGCGGATCGAGCCGGCTCTCCAGGCGCGCCATGGTCTCGCGCAGAAGATGAGTCTCGGTCGCCGTGCAAAGCCGGACATAATTCCCTTCGGCGCCAATCCAGCGGATGTCGGTGACCGGGAGGAAAAGGATGCGGCCCCGCGACTTGAAAATGATCCGGTTCGTATAAATGCTGGGCGCCTGGCTGGTGCCGTTTCCGGAGTCCGCTTGCTGTTGTTGCCGCTCCCGCGACTGCGCGCACGCCCGTTGCACGGCCGTGCGCAGCCGCTCAGGCGTGAACGGCTTCAACAGATAATCCACCGCATTCACCTCGAAGGCGCGCACCGCATATTGGTCGTAGGCGGTGGTGAAAATCACGCGCGGCGCCGGAGTGTCGCTCCGGCTCGACAGCGCCGCAATCACATCGAATCCGTCCATGCCCGGCATATGAATATCCAGAAACAGCAGCTCCGGATGCGTTGCCCGCACCAGCTCGATGGTCTCGAGCGCGGTCGCGCACTCGCCCACCACCTCCACGTCCCGGTCGTCGTTCAATAATTGGCGCAGTTTCTGCCGCGCCAGCACTTCGTCATCCGCTACCACTGCGTGAATCATCAGGCACCGTACCTTGTCAGGTTTTCCGCCGTGCTGGTCGAAAGCTCGAAAGGAATCTGGATGGAGACCTGCACGCGCTTGGGCTCGATCTCCCGTATGGAAAACGCGCAGCTCTCTCCGTAATGCAGGCGCAACCGGTTTCTCACGTTGGCCAGGCCCACGCCGTGACCGCTCCCATTGCCGCTCACTGGCCCCTCCGGGCCGGCCCTCAGTCCCACCCCGGTGTTGGTAATCAAAGCCTTCAGCCGATGGCCGTCCTTTGAGACCTCGATCGTAAGATGCCCGCCGTGGTCCAGCTTCGAGAGCCCGTGAACGTAGGCGTTCTCCACAATCGGCTGCAGAATCATTGCCGGAACCAGGGCATCGTGCACTTTGGGATCGACGGTAAGCGACCGCGTCACCCGTCCCGCGTAGCGCCGGTCCTGCATGGCCAGGTAGGTCTCGGTAAACTCCACCTCGTCGTGCAGCGGAATGAGCTGGATGTCTCTCCGCTCCAGCGTCATACGCAACAGGCTGCTCAGTTGTTCCAGCAGGCTGTCCGCGCCTTCGATGTCGCTGCGCATGAGGCTGGACACGCTGTTCATGGTGTTGAAAAGAAAGTGCGGATTCAGCTGCATCCGCAGCGCCGCGATCTTCGCATTGGCCAGTTGCGCCTCAAGCTGTGCGGCCACCGTCTCCTTTTCCCGAAGCTGCTGGTAGTAGCCGATCCCGCGAAAGAAAAAGAACGCGCCCCAGAAGATGGCCATGCTCTCCGCCAGGTCGCCCTTGAAGTTAAATGCCACGCGGTCCCAGAAAGGCATGGGGGTGTGGTTTACCGGAATCTTCGGGAACAGCGCCACCCAGATCGTCTCTTCCAACAGGCAGGCCGCCAGGCTCACCGGGATGCCGATGGCCAGCACCCGGCCGGCGTTCGCATTTTGAATGAAGGGCCGGAACAGGCTCCACAGCACCCGGCAGATCACGCCCCACAGGAAATACTGCGCGCCCCAGGACTCAAATACCTCCGTGGCGCTGATCGCATACCCCGCGTGGGCAATGTTGAGCCATTCCTGCGCGGCAAACAGCATTCCCAGCGAAGTGAAGGCGGCCACAAACACCACCGGATGCATCAGGACCGACCGCCGGCGTGCTGCTCCGTCCCACTCCAGCGCGGGTGGATCGCTCGTCTTGTCCGCAATTGCCGGCATCGATCTCTGCTCTCTCAAAATGAGTCATCCGTCGTGGCGAAGCCGCGGAATTGGCATTCCCTTGTCAAAAAAATCCCGCGCCCCGCAGCCTGGCGGAAGCCTCGATCCGCGTGAAAGCGGTAAAGCTCGCAGGGAGCGCACCCGCGCCCGCCGCATAGATTGCTGTCTTTGCGTTCCTGGGCGCCGTTCATTCGGCAAACCCGGCGGCCCCTGTGCACATTGCGCGCTGGCTTCTGAAACCGTTGGTGCGCGGGCCGGACTTCTTTCTCGATTGTCTCTTTCTTTCTCCACAAACTCAAGAACCACCCGATTACCGGACGCCGGTCCTCCCCCTGCGCCGCCACCGAACGCGCGCCCGGCGCAATGCAATCCGCTGAGCGTGAAGAGGCTGAGGCCCAGGTGTGTCTGATCGCTGCGTCGCGCCATACAATCCTCCCATCTGAGCAATGCCCCGGGGAGCGGTCTGAAAATGGAGGGGAATACACGCCGGCAAAGAATAGACGCGCCGATAGAAGTGAACGTTATTCGCCAGGAGCGGCTGAGAGCGCGGCTTCCGCGTCACCTCGCCGCCGCCACAAACCGCCCTGCGCGCCGTTCGCCCCCGCGGCGCCGCAACTGGTCACAAAATCGGAACCAGGAATGCCGCATTGCGGGCGCCCGCGGCAGACGCGAATCCGGCCTAGAACTGGTTGCATACATGGCGTTTTGAAAGGGCACGGCTTGAGCCGTGCCCATAAGCGCCAGCAAAATCGGAGGCTTTAGCCCCTGAGGGGCGTTTGCTCATCGCCATGGGCCATTGATGCAACCAGCCCTAGAAGATGAATTTTCCGCCGAGAATCAGGAAGCGGTTGCCCGAGCTGTTGCCGGGAATGGTCGATCCCGCGGAATTGAATTCATTGCTGGTGAACGCGCTTGAGGCCACGTTAGGATTGCCCGGTCCCAGATACGCTTCGTTGAGCGCGTTGTAAGCGGCCAGCGAGAGCTGCAGCGAAACCCTCTCCGTGATCTTGGTCGTCTTGGTGATGGTGGCATCGAGCTCGCTGAAATCCTGCCCGCGCAACGGGCTTCTGCCGGAGCCCGGATACGGGTTGCCCACGGACAGCGCGTACGCCTGATTATTGATGATCCAGTGCGTCGTTGTCGGATCGACCGGCGTGCCCGGGCTGTAGATGCCGGTGCTGGGGTTAACCCCATTGGTCCCGTAAACCACGTACTCCGGGGTGCCCGGCGTGGGACCACCCGTGCTCGTCGGCGGGCCGGTAAAGGGGTTCAGATAAGCCACCGTGTTGATGGGCGCCTTCTTGTTCGAGAGCACCAAGCGGCAGGTGTCGAGTTGCGGTCCCACCGACGAGCCGTTGAAATCGCCATCGCAAAAACTGGTGTCGCCGGTGTTGGGATCGAGATCGAGCGGCTGGAACGGCGTGTACACCTGGCCGCTGGTAAAGCGGTAAACGCCGCTGAGCATGAACCCGTTCGTCGCCCGCGCCAGCAGCGCATTGCCGCGCGTGAAACTGGGAAGGCTATAGACGAACTCGATACCCGTCACGTTGGTAAAGTCATTCCCGCTCAAGCCGCGCTCGGCGGAATCCGTATTGAGAGGATTCTGCGCATACGCCACCGTGCTGCCGCCCGAACCCGTGCTTCTGAAGCCGTCTGTGGCGTTGTTCATGGACTTGCTCCACGTGTAGGAAACCGTCGCCGTCAGTCCGTGATAGTTCTGCGTGTTCAGGTTCAGTTGCAGGCCGTTGTAGTTGGCCCAGCCCCCGTTGGTGATCTCGGCTACGTTGGTGTCGTTGCAGTCCGGCCGCGCAATCCCCTGGGCCGGCTCATAGCCGTTTGCTCCCGGCGTGGAGCAAAGCGCCGGCAGCGTGTAGTTGGGAAATGCCATTGCCACGGGCAGCAGATTGGGATTGGCATCGATGGATTGAAAATCGTCCGTGGTCTTGCTGCCCACGTAGCGCACTTCGCCCACCGCTCCGCTGGTTAACTGGTGATCGACAGCCAGCGTCCAGGTCTGCACGTACGGCGTGCGGAAGGTGGAGGGAAACGTAGTCTGGTCGTCCAGGCGCGGATCACCCATGGGCAGCGAGGAGAGGTTGGCGGCGCGGAGGCTGGGGCTCGAAATGGAACCGCTCGAAGGCAGGCAGTTGCTGCCGTCGCACAGGAATCCGCCCGTATTCACCACCGGGGCGCCGCTCGCCTCCAGCAGGAACATGTTGTAGAACGCGGGATTGGCGTTGATCGCGTAACCCGCGCGCACCACGAACTTGCGGTCGAATTCAGGATTCCAGGCCAGGCCGATGCGCGGTTCGAAATTCTTGTAGTGCTGGTCCGCCTCTCCGGTCGTCCGGTCGGCCAAAGGCAGTGTCGTCGGCCAGATCGCCGTGCTCGGATTGGATTCCCGTGCCTCCGTCTCCTCGTGCAGCTTGTTCACAGCCTGGCCGAAGAACTCCCAGCGCACGCCCAGATGAAGCGTCAGCGTGGGCGTTGTCTTCCAGTCGTCCTGGAAGTACGCCGCCACGTCCGGCTCGGTGAACGGAATCGTCGGATTCCCGTTGGCCAGAATCGAATAGGCCGTTTGCTGGCCGCCGGGACCGTTCTGCAGCAGATTGCTCAGGGTGCCGAAGTTCAGCTCGCCATTGTAAAAATACAAGGACGCATCGGGCGAGTTCTGGTAATCGAACTCGCCGCCGAATAGAAACGTCTGTGCTCCGCGCGTCCAGGTAGCGTTGTTCTGCACCTGCGTCACTTTGATCGTGCGCCCCTGCGGGAATACCACGTCTCCCCCGAAATTCTGATCGTCGTTGGTTCCGATAAAATTCACCACGCCCGTGCAGCCGCCAAAGTTGGTAGTCACGCAATTGGGATAGGCGCCGCCCTGAAAGTAGACTTTGGACTCCTGGAAGCTGTAGCGAAGCTGGTCGATCAGGTGCGGGGTGAAGGTGCGCGTCCAGTCCGCACCCACCGAATAGGTAGTGGAAGGCACATTGACAAAATCGCCCGCGGCCACCGCGCCTGGATAGGTTCCACCCTCGCCGGTGAAGAGCATCGGCTGATAGAAGTAGCGCAGAAACAGGTGATCCTTCTCCGTCGGCTGCCAATCGAGCCGGCCCAGTTCCTCCTGGTCGTTGGAAAGGCTGGTAATCGTGCGCTGCACGCCGCCCACCTCAATGCTCGCCACTTGGCCGCCGGGACCGGTTACTGCCTCGGAGCAGGTGTTGTTGGCGTTGCGCGTTCCCCCGATGGCCACGCATTCGTCCGTCTGGCCGGATCCAGGCAGCGGAACGGGAGTCGGTTGCGGGTTCCCCTGCTTCACCGCGTAGGGGCCGTAACTTACCAGCGCGGCTACGCCGGCATTGCCGGGAAACGCCGCCTGCAACTCCGTCAGGCCATTCGGGTCCGGCGTCACATCCGGCAGCGATTCTGAGGGCGAAGCCCCCTCGCGCACGCGGTCCCAGAAGGTGCTGCCGAAGAAGAACAGTTTGCTGCGTAGAATCGGCCCGCCGAGAGTTCCGCCCACGCGATTCTCCACATAGCGCGGCAGAAAGGGCGGGTTGCATCCCGAGGACGGGCTCTGGCCCGGAGCACAGAATCCGAAGAGCGGGCTCTTCTCGAAGTTGAGCAGCGAACTCAGAAATTGTCCCTGGTACAGCTCGAAGGCAGTTCCGTGGAAGGTGTTGCTTCCCGATTTGGTGATGTAGTCCACCACCGCGCCGGCATTGCGCCCATACTGCGCGCTGTAATCGTTGGTGATCACCTGGATCTCTTCAATCGCATCCTGGCTGCCGAAGAATGCCGACGGCCCGCCGATGGAGTTGTCGTTGTTCGCCTGTCCGTCGATCTCGAAATTGTTATACCGCCCGCTCTGCCCGTTCACTGAGAAGTTGTCGCCGTTTTGGTTCGAGAAGTCGTCGCCGTAGGTGCGGCCTCCCGTGCTCACCACGCCCGGAATCACCTCAGCCACGGTATCGAAGCCGTTGTTCAAGGGCAGATTCTGAACCGTCTCCGTCGAAAACGTGGTCGTTACCTGGGAATCGGTCGTCTCCAGCAGCACTGCGTCCGAGCCGTTCACCTCCACCTGCTCTGCCGTCCCGATGCGCATGGCAATCTGATTCAAATTCGTAGTGGCGCCCGCCTGCACGACCACCCCGTTCACCGTCTCGGGAGTAAACCCCTGGGCGTTGATCACCACCTTGTACCTGCCGATCGGGACCGCGAGAAACTTGAACGCGCCGTCGCCGCCGGTGCGCGTGCTGAGCGCGAGCCCGCTGGCATTGTTCTCGAGTTGCACCTGCCCGCCGGGGACAACCGCGCCCGAGGGATCGGCGACCACTCCCTGGACTGTGCCCGTGGTGATTCCCTGGCCGGCGGCAATGGTTGTCATGCCGAAAACGGCACCGGCCAAAGCCAGTTTTCTCAAAGTTTGCACGTTGGCGTCCTCCCTTGGATTCCCGCTACGCAGGCATTGATCGCCGCTCGCGTGACCGCCCTTGATCCTGCACCTGTGGTTCCGAATGGAATTTGCGCGCGCGCTTATGTGATAGCCGGTCGAATTGCAGGGATGAAAGGTACCTTGTAAGGCGGCGTGCGTTCACCGGGAGCAGCGGGGAATGCCGCGCAGCCTCGGGGTTTGCCGTTGGCTGTAAAGCGTCCTCCAGGTTTCTGGAACGTGGGACAAAACGTATCTGAATTGTGTTGAACCGCTCGCATCGAGGACAGACAACCGGCATACGGAGCGAATTGGGGCGCACTGGCTATGAGAACTCGTATGCGGCGCAAATCGGTCCGTCACCTCATCCCCTCCGCCCCTAGGCGTTACGATGAGGTCGAAGCGCGAAGGAAGGCGCGAAGTTGAGGCGCGCGTGCCATGGCCGCCGTTGCCGCATGGATTCTGCTGGCCCACCTGGCCTGGATCGCTCTGGTCGTCTTTGGTGCGTTGTTCACGCGCGGCCGGCCCGTCTGGAGCGCCCTGCACATTCTTGCCCTGCTCTGGGGAATCGCCGTCGAGGCCGGCCCATGGCCCTGTCCGCTCACCCTCGCCGAACAGCATTTCGAATCCCTGGCCGGCGTCTCCCCATTCCAGGGCAGCTTCCTTCTCCACTATCTCGACGCCCTCGTTTACCCCAATCTTCCTTCCTGGGCCATTACCCTGGCCGGCGTATCCGTCTGTGTTTTCAATCTCGTCCTCTACGGCTGGCGTCTTCGCGTCTGGCTGCTGCGCCGCCGCGCCGTCTTGAACTCCTGACTCGCGACCGGCGGGTACCCGCCTTTCAGGCTGCTGAATAACTCTGTCTCCTTTCAAGCTGCTGAATAACCCTGTCTCCTTTCAGGCTGCTAAATAACTCTGTCTCCTTTCAGGCTGCTGAACAACCCTGTCTCCTTTCAGGCTGCTGAATAACCCTGTCGAAGGAAGGTCTGTAACAAGGGCACGGCTTTAGCCGGGCCGCAAAGGGCTCAAAAAAAATGGGGCTTTAGCCCTTGAGGGATGCTCTTCCTCAAACTGAGCCATCAGGCGCGCCGTTCCGTCCCCGCTCCCTTCTGGTAGCATCTGTTTTCGGAGATTTTTCCCTCATGGAAACCTTGAACGGCGCGAGTCTCGGTGCTCGCCGGAATGAAGACATCGCCCTCGATCTCATGAAGTTCGTGGCCGGCGCGGCGGGCGTGGGCAAACCGGCCGTTCCTTCTACCGGATTCACCGGCCCGGCCGCGATCAAAACTGACGAGCACGTCAACCAGTTGCTCGAGCTCTACGGCCGCTGCCTCAAGGCCGTGCAGGGCCAGTGAGCTCCAGCCGGTGAGTGAAGCCAGAGAGCCGGCCTGCGCCGGGGAAGCTGCCATGCGCGCTCACCAGCGCCCTGTGCGCGTGGTCGTCGCCGGAGCCGGTGTCTTCGGGCGCCATCATTTGCGCGTGCTGCGCGAGCTCGAAACCGCCGGCCTGGGCACGGCTCTCGTCGCCGCCGTCGAACCCGACCCCGTCCGCGCCCGCGAAGCAGCCGCGCAGTTCGCCATCCCTGTCTTCGCCGGCATCGAAGAACTCCTCGCAGCAAATCTGAACCCCGACGCGGCCTGCGTGGCCGTGCCCACCGTTCATCATCATGCCGTCGCCTCCGCGCTGCTCGCGGCCGGCCTCGACCTCCTCGTCGAAAAACCTCTCGCCGCAAGCCTTGCCGAAGCCGACGATCTCATCCGCCGCGCCGAAGAGAAAAAACGAATCCTCCAGCCCGGCCATCTCGAGCGCTTCAATCCCGCGGTTCTTGCGGTTGAGCCCCAGCTCACGCGCCCCATGTTTTTCGAGGCGCATCGCCTCAGCGTCTTCACGCCCCGCTCCCTCGACGTCGATGTCGTCCTCGATCTCATGATCCACGACCTCGACATCGTGCTCGCCTTCGCGCGTTCGCCGGTGCGCGAGGTCCGCGCCGTCGGCCTGCCCATCCTCTCGCCCAAGGTCGATATCGCCAACGTCCGCGTCGAGTTCGAATCCGGCTGCGTGGCCAACTTCACCGCCTCGCGCGTTTCCACGGAACGTGTGCGCAAACTGCGCTTCTTTGCGCCGCGCCAGTACGTCTCCATCGACTACGCCCGCCGCGACGTCCTCGTCATCCGCATCGACTCGGCGCCCGCCGGACCCGCGCCCGGACTTAGCTTTCATAAACCCGAAGTCACCCCCGCCGAACCCCTCCGTCTCGAAATCCTTTCTTTCCTCGAATCCGTCCGCACCCGCCGTCCGCCCAAAGTCACCGCGCTTGAGGGCCGCGCCGCCCTCGCCCTCGCCCTCGATATCCAATCCGTCATGGCCGCCCACGCCCAGCGCGCCGGCCTGGCAGACTTCTTCCGCAGCTGAATCCGGACCCTCGCCCGTTGACGCGCTCTTCATCCGTGGGCTGGCTGAGCCGAAAGTGCGGGAAATTACGATCCCCATCGAACCCGCTCGCTGACTCGCTGACTCGCTGACTCCACCGGCTGCCATCGCCGTGCGCCCCGTCTAAACCGATTTTCCCAATCGCCTTCCCCGCTTGACAGGGCCAAATCCACGCCCTTAGAGTGGCCCGCAATGGGTAACGTGCGAAGGGCCATGCGGCCGGCGCCGCAACTCCGCGCCCAACGCCCCTTCGAGGCATGATGAAGACGACCGATTTTATCCACACTGCAATCTTCGCGTTGCTTTTCGCTGCAGTGCAACCGGCTCCGGCCCAGAATACCGATCAGCCTGCCTACCTGGACCCCAGTCGTCCCGCCGAACAGCGCGCCGCCGACCTCGTGCATCGCATGACGCTCGAGGAAAAGGCCGGCCAGCTCGTCAATCAGGCGCGCGCCATCCCGCGCCTCCACGTGCCCGCGTATGACTGGTGGAGCGAAGCCCTGCACGGCGTCATGGACAACGGCACCACCGAGTTTCCTGAGCCCATAGGCCTCGCCGCCTCCTTCGATCCCGCCGCCATTCACGAAATGGCCATCGCCATCTCCATCGAAGGCCGCATCAAGCACGCGCAGGCCCTGCGCGCCAACGGCGGCTCCAGCAACATCTTTGAGGGTCTCGATTTCTGGGCGCCCAACATCAACAT
>JASHUF010000091.1 GCA_030040175.1 Acidobacteriaceae bacterium | reverse complement strand
GCCCTCACGGGCGAGGAGCAGACCCAGCGAGAGATGTGCCTCAAAGGAATTGGGATCGGCCGCAATGGCGCGGCGATACAATCCCTCCGCGCCGTCGAGCTGGTTCTGGGCGTCGGCCACATAACCGGCATCGAACAGAGCGCGCGCATCGGTTGGATTCGCCGCCAGCCACGCATCCAGTTTGGCCTGTGCAGCCTTCCAGTCGGATTGCGCGATCGCGGCCTCAGCGGCGGCCACTGGTTCGGGCGGATTTTGTCCGGACGGATTTTGCGTGTGAGCGTCGGCCGGCGTGCCGCTCTGTGCCCCGGCCCCGGAGGCGGACGAGGCTCCCTGAGCAAAGCCCGAGCGCGGTCCAAATTGCAGAGCCAAAAGGAGTACGAGAAATGGGGCGCGCGACACGACAATCCTCAGTAACCAGTTTACCCGGGTGGGTGGATGGTGAATCGGGTTACTGGGGAGTGATATGAAACGCCGGCGGCTGGTCGCACACCATTCTCCGGATGATATGAAGGAAAGGTTGATGGGCGATTTGGGGGGTTACGAATCGATAGGGCCCATGAACCTAAAAATACAACTTCGCCATGTCCTGCGGCATCCGTCCAAGTGCGTACGTCCCACTTTTGGAGGACCCGCGCTAGGGAACGGGCAGTGCTCAAGCGCGTCCTGAGTGACTGGTGGGGTTATCGGGGTGAATCAATGACAGTCGTCTCGATGCAACATATACCTTTGACACATGCTTATCTTTGCCAGGATTGCAATTCGATAGGGAACTGCGCGCAACATTGTCCGGCGTGTGCCTCGGAAGCACTGATGGGCCTTGCCGGGGTATTGAATCGCAAAACGGAAGAGGCGGTGCAGATAAGCTACGTGCGCCGGCCCGCGCTCGCCGCGTAAGACTCAGGAAACGGCTTCGGGAACATCACCCGCATCCCAGCGGGTTTTCGGCTCCATTCCCAGATGGCGGCCTCACTGGAGCCATGTCCGCCGGAGCGAGCGCGCACACCGTGCCGGCGCCAATTTCCGCGTCTCTCCCGGCTGGCGCGCGAGGCGCGGCGCCCGCGCTCCTTCCCGGCAGCGGCCGGGCACGCGAATCCTACCGCCGCGACTTATAATCAACAATGGCGGGTTGCGTCCTGAGCCTCGCCGAGGCCGCAGGGATGCTCCCGAAAAAGTTTTGCGCGGTGCCTTTCCTTTGAACGACGCCATCACCATCCGCGGTGCGCGGACACATAACCTCAAGAACATCTCCTGCGCAATCCCCCATGGCAAGCTGACGGTGATCAGCGGCGTGTCGGGTTCGGGCAAGAGCTCGCTGGCGTTCGACACCATCTATGCCGAGGGGCAACGGCGCTACGTCGAATCGCTCTCGGCCTACGCGCGGCAGTTTCTGGAGCGGATCGAGAAGCCGGACGTGGACGAGATCGACGGGCTGGCGCCGGCGATCGCCATCAAGCAGAAGAATTCCACGCGCAATCCGCGCTCGACGGTGGCTACGGCGACGGAGATCTACGATTACCTGCGCCTGCTTTATGCGCGTTGCGGCACCGTGCACTGCGTTTATTGCGACGGGCTGGTGAAGCGCGACTCGGTAGATGAAGCGGCCGGCGCGATTCTGGCGCTGGGCGAGGGAACGCGGCTGAACGTGCTGTTTCCCGTGGTCACGGGGGCAGCGGCATCCGGCGCTGAAGGCATGAGCGCGGCAAAGCCGGCAAGGAAATCCGTCCGCAGCGCGAAGGCGGGAGCCAGGCCCAAGTCCGCAGCGGCGGGCGATTCTCCGCAAACTGAAGCACTGAAGGCACGGCTGGCCGAGCTGCGCGCCGGCGGCTTCAATCGCCTGTGGCAGCAGGGGAAGATCTTCGAGTTCTCCACGCCGGAATCGCTGCTCGACCTCGATTTTGGAGCTCCGCTCTTTGTGCTTCTGGACCGCATCGTGGTCAGCGCGGACAATCGTCCCCGCATTGTGGATGCGATTGAGACCGCGTATCGCGAAGGCGGGGAAGCGATTTTTGAAGAAGTTCCGCGCGAAGAGACCGCCGAGCGCAGGCGATTCCGTTTTTCCGGCGCCTACGAGTGCACGCGCTGTCATCGCCCGGGGCGGGAGCCGGAGCCGCGCCTGTTCAGCTTCAACAATCCCTTCGGCGCCTGCCCGCGCTGCCAGGGCTTCGGCAACACCGTGGACTACGACCTGAACCTGGTGATTCCTAACCGGGCGCTGAGCCTGAATGAAGGCGCGATCGATCCCTGGAACCGTCCCAAGTATCGCGCATGGTTCCAGGAGCTGCGCAAGCGCGCGCCGGAGTTGGGCATCCCGCTCGACCGGCCATGGCGCGATCTGCCCGAGCACGCGCAGGAGACGGTGCTGCGGGGAAGAGACGGCTTTGAGGGCGTGCACGGATTCTTCGCGCAGATGGAGCGCAAGAAATACAAGCTGCACGTGCGCGTGATGCTGAGCAAGTATCGCGGCTACGCGGAGTGCCCCGAGTGCCGCGGGCAGCGGCTGCGCGCCGAAGCACGCGCGGTACGCCTGAATGGGAAGAACATTTGCCAGGCAACGGCGCTCACGATTGCGCAGGCGAAGGAGTTTTTCGACGCGCTCGAGCTGACGCCCATGCAGGAGGAGATTGCCGGTCCGATTCTCGAAGAGGTGCGGCAGCGGCTGAGCTTTCTTGACGCGGTGGGCCTGGAGTATCTCACCCTCGACCGGCTTGCTTCCACGCTCTCGGGAGGCGAGGCGCAGCGCATTCAACTGGCCACGTCGCTCGGCTCGCGCCTCGTGGGCGCGCTCTATGTTCTCGACGAGCCTTCGATCGGCCTGCACACGCGCGATACCTCGCGGCTCATCCGCATCCTGGCCGAGCTGCGCGACCTGGGCAACACGATTCTTGTGGTGGA
>JASHUF010000090.1 GCA_030040175.1 Acidobacteriaceae bacterium | reverse complement strand
CGAAGTCGTCGCACAACGACGGTAAGTGCGTCAACAGCGTGATCTCGTCGCCGCTGACGGAAACCAGCAGCCGCTTTCCGTTCGGATGCGCATCAATATACTGAGTCAGATTCCCGGCCGCGGTCACGAACGTGTACTCGGGATGCGCAGCGTACCCGAGCGTCCGCGCCCCGTTTACGCCCAGCGCACCCACCGTGGCCACCAGCGCCGCCCCTGCCCATCCTTGAAAGACCCATCCGCGCGGGAAAACTGCACTCTCTCCGGCGCGCGCAACCAGCGCCTCCACACCCAGCGCCACAAGGAACACCACAAAGAACCCAACCGGCACAAAATACCGCGGCTGCGGATGATCCTGAACGGTCATGAACAGGATCATGCCCAGGATGCCGAGCACAGACGCACCAAAAACCGGATCGCCCAACACTCTTCGCGCCCAGAGCCCGCGATCCTCCGCGACTGTCCCGCGTTCTTCTTCTGTCATCCTGTGCGCAGGCCGTCCGCTCTCGCGGACGGCTGCAGTCGAAGGACCTGCAGTGCTTCCTGCGCGCAGCGCCGAAAAACCGCACCCACACACGGCCGCCACCACCAGAACTCCCGCAAGCGGCGCCAGGATCTTGTCAGCCCACAGCGCCCCATGCGCCGACCACCACAAGCTCTGGAGCGACCACCACCACTCATGCGGACGCGGATAGTGGTTCACATAAAAGTAGTACCGGTAGTCCGTAAGCAGATGCGCACGCCAAATCAGCGCCAGCCAGCATCCATATCCGCCCGCAAACACCGCGCCCGCCACGCCCACGCACCGGAGCGCCACGCTTCGCCTGCGCCAGAGCGTTACCACCATCGCCCACGCCATCGCCGGCAGCAGAAAAATCGCCGTGGTCTTGGTCAACACCGCGAGCACCGCCAGCGCGCCCACGCCCGCCGCGCCCCACTCGGGCCGCCGCACCCGGCCCATCCGCAACCGGTCGAGCCGCACCGCCATATTCAACCCGGCGAGCACCCACGCCGTCAGCAGCGGCTCCAGGATCGCCAGCCGGCTGAAGCAGTAAAGAAACGGGCTGGTCACCAGCAGCGAAATCCCTAGGAGCGCGGCCCATCGGCCAGTACGCCCAACGTGCCCCGGCCCAACCTCACTCGACCTCGCCCTGCTCGCACGCAGCAGCGCGTAACTCAGCGCCAGGTTGACGAAGAAAATCGACACCGCCAGCGCCCGCGCCGCCTCTACCGTCACCCCGGTCAGGCAGAACAGCACCCACTCCACCGCCGGCCACACCGGAACCGCAACCGCCGGGTTGAAGTCCCCCGGCATGTACCAGTGTCCCAGCAGATGCGCGCGCACTGCCGCGTTCCCGTACCACCCCTCGTCGGTATACTTCGCCCAGTCAAACATCCACGGCGAGTGATTGGGAAAATCCGCCCGCAGATGCACCGCATGCAGCGCCGCAAACCCGGCAATCCCCATGAGCCACGCCGCCGTCCCCAGGCGCCACCCTATACGCCCTGCACCCGTCCCCGCGAGATCCGCGCGCGCCGCAGCGCCCGTCTTCACCGCCTGCCCGGCCTGCGCCTCAATCACCATGAAAGGTGGTTCGAGTATATCTGCCCGCTCCCTAATTCCTTGCAACCTGCCCCGACCCCAGATCCCCGGTCCCGGACCCCTGTTTCTCCACAACTTTCCCCTTCAAGTTTCCCCACCGTCCGCCGATGAGACACTTGTCGGCCTGGTGTACAAACTCCGGTCACGGAGGCGAGGCACGTTGAGACCCTTACAAACCGCCGTTCCACTTCAACCCGCCCAGCCATCCGCTCCCGGCGTCCCGTCCGGACCCGCTCTGCTTGAACCCGAATCCAGCTCCGCGGCTCTCGTCGGCCTCAGCGCCGCCTGGCGCAAGTTGCTCGTCCAGGCTGAGATGGCCGCGCCCCACCTGCAGCTCGCGGCCATTGAAGGCGAGCATGGCTCCGGCAAAACCACCCTCGCCCGCTACCTCTTCACCCGTTCGCCCCTCGCGAACGCCGCCTTCCAGCGCCGCGACGCCCGCGAGTGGCTCGCCACCGACGCCGACCCCGCCACCATGGCCGGCTTCCTCTACCTCGACCGCGTCGACCTCCTCACCCCGCCCGGCCAGGGCCTGCTCCTCGGCGTCCTCAAAGCCCTGCAGGACCGCCCTCCCGGCCGCGCCGTCCTCGTCGCCTCGTCGGAATCTCCGCTTCGCCACATGGCCAGCCAGGGCCTCTTCCTGCCCGACCTCGCCTTCCGCCTCACCGCCATTCGCTTCGCCATTCCGCCCCTGCGCCAGCGCCGCGAAGACATCGCCCCGCTCGCCCAGTCGCTCCTCGAGCGCATCGCCGCCCGCTATCAGCAGCGCCACGTCGTCCTCGGACCGGGCGTCCTCGCCCGTCTCCTCCAGCACCCCTGGCCCGGCAATGTCCGCGAGCTTTCGAGCGTCCTTGAGACCGCGCTCCTCGAGTCCTCCAACGGCGTCATCCGCGCCGTCGATCTTGCTCTCCCCGACCACTCCCTCGCCGCGCCCGCCGAGCCTCAGCCCATCTCCCGGCCTGAGAACCTCGCCCTCGACGCCGTCGTCCGCCACCACGTCCAGTACGTCCTCGACCTCAACCGCGGCAACAAGCTCCGCGCCGCCCGCCAGCTCCACATCTCCCGCTCCACCCTCTACCGCATCCTCGCCGACGAACCGCTGCTGGCTTCGTAGCCGCAGCCCTCCGCTGTCAGCTTTCATCCCGGATGTGCGTTTCTAGGGTCCGCGAGCGGGAGGAAATGTCTCCGTATACGGTTGCAAATTTGGGCAAATGTTTGCGTATAGGGTTGCGAAGCGAAGAGGGGTTGCCGCGTCAAGCAATCCCCAATTGCGCTTTGGCTGCGAGAAGGCTTCTTCCTGAGCAAGTGGGGTTGCAGAGAATTTCGCATCAATTCGGGAAAATGGGCTTAAAGAGCATAACCTGGGGCGTGGAATGCGGGTTTTGGCGCGCGTTTTGCCCGGTGGCGTGCGCGGTGCGGGTGGTGTTCCTCATGCTTGCCCATCCTTCCCGCAGAGAACGCAGGTAGGATGGGGCGACCCATTTCTCGTTAAGCCTGGCCGGGGTCCCGAAGCGTGCGCGTATTCTGGTAAGTGCAGCGCAATTCTCGACAAACAAGAGGAGAACGATGGCGGAGATAGCCGTTGAGGCCACACAAGTGCCCGCGCAACTGCCGGATGTGCGCGTGGTGGTATTGGGCGCGGGGAAGATGGGCAGCATTCTGCTGCAGGCATTTCTGAAGGAGCACCTGTTTGCCCCGGAGCAGATAAGGGCGACGGTTTCGCACGCCGAGGGGGCTCTCGCGCGCAGCACGCAGTGGGGCGTGGACGTGAGCACGAACAACCGGGCGGCGGCGGAGGGGGCCGATCTGATCCTGGTGGCGGTGAAGCCGTTTCAGGTGGGCAACCTGATTGCGGAGATCAAGCCGGCGCTGACGGCGAAGAAAACGGTGGTGTCGATTGCGGCCAGCGTGAAGACGCGATCGATCGAAGAGGGCGCGGGCGTGGAGTTGGGTGTGATCCGCGCCATGCCGAACACGCCTTCGGCGCTGGGCGCAGGGATTGCGGCGCTCTGCCGCGGGCGGTTCGTGAGCGAGAAGCAGATGGAGCTCGCCGTCCGGATCTTCGAGACGGTGGGGCGCACGGTGATCGTGGACGAAAAGCACATGGACGCGGTGACCGGGCTCTCGGGCTCGGGGCCGGCGTATCTCTACATCATTATTGAGGCGCTGGCGGAGGCGGGCGTGAAGGTGGGGCTGCCGCGCGACATCGCCACGCAACTGGCGGCGCAGACGGCGTTCGGCGCGGCGAAGATGGTGCTGGAGACAGGGTATCATCCGGCGCTGCTCAAGGACGCGGTGACCACGCCGGCAGGATGCACGATCGATGGAATCCTGGAGCTCGAAGAGGGCGGACTGCGCGTGACCCTGATCAAAGCGGTGATGCGGGCGACGGAGCGGGCGCGGCAGCTGGCGGCGGGGTAGAGGCAGGGGTCAGGTTTCAGGGGTCAGGGGTCCGCGAGAGAGCGGCGCGGAGCCGCCCAGAATGACCGGTTTGGGGTTTGTGCCTTCCCAGGTCCCAGAGTCGGGACCTGAGGCACCCACTTTAATGCTGAGTTAAGAATCGACTGGATGAGGTTCGTGGTTTCCCACCCTTTAGCAATGAGCGCGAAAGGATGGGCCACGGATATGCATTAAGCTGAATCCTTGTCTATCGAACGACCAGCGTGGCTGCCCAAATATATTCCCGAGCTCGACGGGCTGCGCGGGATTGCGGTGCTGGGGGTGGTTTTCTATCACTGCCATCCGCGGCTCGAGGGGACGTGGGTTTACGGCGCGTCGCTGTGGGGATGGGCGGGCGTCAATTTATTTTTCGTTCTGTCGGGATTTCTGATCACTTCCATACTTCTCGAAACGCGGGAGAGGCCGCATTACTTCCGCAATTTTTATGCGCGGCGGGTGCTGCGCATCTGGCCGGTGTACGTGCTGGTGCTCGCCGGCGTGTATCTGGAGGCGCCGTGGTTTATCGGGCCATCGGTTGCGGAGGCGGTGAAGACGGCGCCGTGGCTTGCGTATATTTTCTTTGTCCAGAATTTGCTTCACGTTGCGCTGCCGCCGGCGTTGTCGCAGACGTGGTCGCTGGCCATCGAGGAGCAGTACTACTTTGTGTGGGCTCCTGCGGTGCGGTTGCTGCGCAAGCCGTGGATATTGTCTGCCGTACTGATTGCGGCCTTCTGCAGCTCGCCGCTTTTCGACCACAAGCCCTGGATCACGCCGACGCACACGCTCATCCATCTGGACGGCATTGCGATTGGGAGCCTGCTGGCGATTAGCCTGCACGCGGCGCCGCTGGGCCGGCGCGCGTGGCTCACAGTCGGGCTGACGGGGCTGGTGCTGGGGATGGGCGCAGCGGCGACGATTGCAGGGGGAACGCGGTTTTTAGACGACGCGCTGGCGGTGGGCTTTGCCGGCGCGGTGCTGGCGGCGATTGCCTCGACGGGCGCGCGGAATCCGGTGAATGCGGCCCTCCGGCGCGGGCCGCTCGCGTTTTACGGCCGGATCAGTTACGGGCTTTACATGATTCACATCGCGGTGTTCATTTTCTTTGGATGGTTCGACGCGCGGATGAATCGCTACGGGATGGCGGGGAACCTGGCGGTGGTGGGGTTCCGGCTGGCGGCATCGACGGCGGCGGCCGCGGCGCTGTGGTATGGATTCGAGCGGCAGATTTTGAAATTGAAGCGATTTTTTGGCGGGAGGACCGTTTAAGCGGCGCGCTTTCCCACCCTTCGCGCGATAAGACCACGCGAAGGATGGGGCAACGTCCACGGCGGAATGGATTCGAGAGGCGGGGTCTGAAGCTGAGGCGATTTTTTCAGGCGCGGGAGGGCGCGCGGGTGCAAGATGAAAACACACGGCACTTTGTGCGCGGGGCGCTCCACTCGGGCGAAGTTGGGGAAAAGAGGTTGGGCCATGCAGTCGATTCGATCCATGCTTGCGATGCTGACGGGAGGGTTGATCTGTCTCGTGTTCACGCCGGTCTGCGCGGGAAGGCGCGCGGAGGCGCAGAACGCGCAGGGCAAAGCCCAGGGGGTTGCGGCGCCGTTTACGGTTCTGCATGCGAATGCGAACCTGGTGCTGGTGGACGTGGTGGTGGACGACCACGGAAAGCCGGTGGAGGGTCTCAAGCAGGATGCGTTCCAGATTCTCGAGGATGGCAAGGAGCAATCGATTTTTTCCTTCGAGGAGCATGCAGCGGCGGAAGCGGCTGGGAGCGCGGAAGCGCAACCGGCGGGCGAGCTGCCGCCGGGGACGTACACGAATCTGCCCGCGTATCCGGAGCAGGGCGCGGTGGACGTGCTGCTGCTGGACGGGCTGAACACCCAGGCAAACGACCAGATGCGTGTGCGCAAAGAAATGATCGCGTATATGGCCAAGATCAGGCCGGGGACGACGATGGCCGTGTTCACGCTGACGCTGCAACTGCGGATGATCTCAGGATTCACGACCAATGTGGCGGAGCTGGCGATGGCGCTCACCAACCCCAAGGTCAACGCGCAGCCGCCGGCCCTGATGAATGAGCCGAGCGCGACCACGGGCACGACGGCGGGCTCCGATGCACAGACGGATCAGGTGGAAGCGGCGATCGAGCAGGCGGGGCCTGCGCCGCCGCCTGCGGCGGGGAACACGGGGCCGGCAGGCGGGCCGATGAATGCGATCCAGGCGATCCAGCAGTTCGAGGCCGACTCGGTCACCGCGCAGACGGATGTGCGCGTGCGCACCACGCTGGACGCGCTGAAGCAGCTGGCGCGCTATCTGAGCGGGATTCCGGGACGAAAAAACCTGATCTGGCTTTCCGGGTCCTTTCCGCTGGCGATTCTTCCCGACTCGGCGCTTTACAGCGGTTTCCGGGCGATGAGCGACTATCGCGACGAAGTGAAGAAGACGTGCGATTTGCTGACGCAGGCGCGGGTGGCGGTGTATCCGGTGGGGGCGCAGGGATTGTGGACGCCGGGGGTGTATAACGCCGCGAACAATACGGCGCCGAACGGCCAGGCCCTGGGCACGGGGCTGATCAACGAGCACGACCAGATGGACCAGGAAGAGGGATCGATGGACGAGATTGCGGCGGAGACCGGCGGGCGCGCGTACACGGAGATGAACGATCTGCAGCAGGCCGTGGCGGACTCGATCGAAAACGGGTCGCAGTATTACACCATCGGATACGTGCCGGCGGGGAAGCTGAACGGGCAATTTCGCAAGATCCAGGTGCGCCTGCAGGGACACGATGTGGAGGGACACGATTACAAGCTGGCGTACCGGCGGGGTTATTACGCCGACGGGCCGGATGTGCCTTTGCCGCGCGGCGCGGGACAAGTTCCGCCGCTGGTGGCCGCGGCGCTGCACGGGGCTCCGCCGGCGACGCAGATTGTGTTCAAGGCGGGGTTGCTGCACGGGAACGATCCGCTGCTCAAGAATGTGCGGCTGCCGGAGGGTCCGGCGGGAGAGATGGCCAAGGCGATGGCGAAGCCGGTGCGCTACGTGGTGGACCTGACACTGAACCCGAGGAGCCTGAACCTGGATATGGGCGCGGATGGAACGCGGCAGGCCAGGATCGAGCTGGCGCTGGTTGGGTACGATGCGGACGGCAACTGCGTGAACTACGTGGACCACGCGGTGCAACTGGGGATTCAGCCGGCGCAATACGAGCTGGTGGCGGCGAAGGGATTGCCCCTGCTGATTCCGATCGATCTGCCGGTGGGGGACGACTCGGTGCGGATTGCGGTGGAGGACTTGATGGCGGGCCGCGCCGGGTCGCTGGAGATTCCGGTGACAGTGACGGTGGCGGTGCGGTAGACGGAGCGGGCGCTGGCGCAAGGTGGGGCTTGTGGTCTCTCACCCTTTCGACGAAGAATGTCGAAAGGATGGGGCAACGAAGGGATTTCGGAAACACAACTGCAGGTCCTTCGACTCGGTCGCCAAGGCGACCTCGCTCAGGATGACAACGATTGAGGTCTGAGGACTCCCACCCTTTCGACGAAGAACGTCGAAGGGATGGGGCAACGCAGTCCGCGTTGAGCTGAGAGTGGAGGCAGAAAGCGATGCACTCTTTGCCGGTGCTGGTGTTGAACAGCGGTTCGTCGTCGATCAAGTTTGCCGTGTATGAGGCGGGCGACGGCGCGCGCACACAGCTGCTCGAGGGCACGGCAGACGGGATTGGCACTGACCAGGGCCAATTCTGGATCAAGGACGCAGTGGGAAAAAAGCTGACGGATGAGACGCCGGCGCTGCCCACGCGCGCGGAGGCGTTTGCGCTGGTGGAGCAGGCGCTGCGCGGGGGCGCGTTTCCGGCGGTCGAGGTCCCGGAACTTGGGGCGATCGGGCACCGGATGGTCAGCGGCGGACCAACGGTGGTGGAAAACCAGCGCATTACGCCGGAGCTGATCGACGAGATGGAGAAGTACACGGCGTTTGCGCCTCTGCACACGCCCATCGCGATCTACATCATGCGCGAGGCACTGCGGCTGTTTCCCGGGGTTCCGAATTTCGTCTGCCTGGACTCGTATTTTCACCGGACGATAGCGCCGATGGCCGCGCGCATGCCGATTCCCGAGGAGTACGCGGCCATGGGTGTGCGGCGGTACGGGGCACATGGGCTCTCGTACGAGTCGATCGTGCACCAGTTGCAGCCGCGTGTGCCGGAGCGGCTGATTGTGGCGCACCTGGGCAACGGCGCGTCGATCAGCGCCATCTGGCGGGGCGCATCCGTGGATACGTCGATGGGGCTGACGCCGACCGGCGGGCTCATCAGCGGCACGCGCACGGGGGACATCGATCCGGGCGTGCTGCTGTTTATCTTGCGCAAGATCGGCGAGCAGAAGACGGGGACGGCGGAGGCGGCGAATGAGCTGGAGCGGGTGGCCGCGAAGAGAGCCGGCCTGCTCGGCGTGAGCGGGCTCTCAAACGACATGCGCGATCTGCGCCAGGCGATCAAGGCGGGCGACAAAGAGGCGCGCCTCGCGGTGGACCAGTTCACGTGGACGGTGAAGAAGTGGATCGGGGCTTTTGTGGCGGAGCTGGGCGGCGTGGACATGCTGGTGTTTACGGGCGGGATCGGCGAGAACGACATCGATTCGCGAGCGGAGATTTGCGCCGGCCTCGATGCGCTGGGGATTGTGCTGGATGCGGAGCGCAATAAAGTGCGTGGAGCGGCGGTGATCTCAGCGGAGGGATCGCCGGCGGAGGTGCGTGTGATTCCGCCCGCCGAGGAGCTGATGATTGTGAATCACGTGGTAAGGCTGATGGGAAGCGAGGCAGTAGGGAGTAGACAGTAGTGGACAGTGGACAGAGCTCAGCAGGCAGTGGCGTTGGGCGTGGGTGTTTTACACTGAAGTGTTGAGCATGGAATCCATTGCCGTTCCGTCGGTGCAGGTTGCAGTGCGCGCCGAGCGCACGCCTTCGCTGGCACTGCGGTGGTTTGCTTGGGGTGTGCTGCTTTATTTCGTGGCCGTGATTCTGTGGGGCGCGGTGGTGCGGGCCACGGGCGCGGGCGCGGGGTGCGGCGACCACTGGCCGCTGTGCAACGGGACGGTCTTGCAGCACTCGCCGAGCGTGGATACGCTGATCGAGTTTTCGCATCGCCTGACCAGCGGGATCTCGTTCCTCTCTGTGGTCGCGCTCCTGTGGTGGACGCTCGCCGTCACGGTGCGTGGGCACCTGGCGCGCGCGGCGGCCGCAGCCGCGGTTGCGTTCACGCTGATGGAGGCGATCCTGGGAGCGCTCCTGGTCAAACTGGG
>JASHUF010000011.1 GCA_030040175.1 Acidobacteriaceae bacterium | reverse complement strand
GCGCTCACCTCGATCTCGATGTAACTCCCCTCCTGCTTGCGCCAAGGCTGCAGCTTGCCGCGATTGAACAGCCAGTGAATCTCGCGGTCGAGCAGCACCGCATGATCGAGCTCGGTGATTTCTCGGTCGAACCACAGATGCGCGCTCGAGATGGGCCAGTGCACGTGCTGCTCAACCATCCCGAGCAGCGCATCGGCCCCCTCGGCCGGCGGCATCCGCGCAGCCAGCTTGCCCATGGCCTCGAACGGAACGGCGAGCACCAGAAAATCCGTCGTAACCGCGCCGTCCTTCGTCTCGAGAGTCCAGCAGGAGGTCTCCTCGTCCCACTCGGCTTGCTCCACACTGGAGCTGAAGTGCACCGCGCCTCCGCCAGCTTCGAGCAGCGCCGGCACGCCTGCGTAGAGCTCGCTCAACGGCACGGTGTTGATGCCCATCGCGCCCGCGCAGGCCGAGTTCATGAACAGCTCGCGGATCACCTTGGCCGCGTAGGGCAGCGCAATGGTCTCGATCTCCGCATTGAGCGCGCTCGCGATCACCAGCCTCCAAAAGCGCTCGATCGCGCCTTCGGTTTGCTTGTGCCGCGCAAGCCATCCGGCGAGTGTCTCCGTCGAGTCTCGCGCCACGGGCTTGAGCATGGCGCGAAAGGCCCGCGCTAGAGCAACTTTGTCCGCGCGCGAGAAGGCCTGCGCGCGCAGCAGATGCGGCAGCCCATGCAGCGGCGCCGGCAGCCAGCGCGTAGGACCGAGCAGCGAGCGGCGCCCTCCCGGCTCGATCATCGTCATCTCGCTGGTCCACTTGATTCTCTCTGCCGCGCCGATGCGCGCATAGAACCCCGCAAGATTCGTACAGCAGCCGAACAGCACGTGCTGGCAGTTGTCGATGACCTCGCTCACGCCGGGATGGAGATACGAGCTCGCGCGCCCGCCCAGGTAGCTTCTCCGCTCGACCAGATGCACCCGGACTCCGCTCTCTGCCAGAGCGCACGCTGCGCTCATGCCGGCCACGCCGCTGCCAACCACGGTGACGCTTTTTTTGAAGTCCGCCTGCACCCGAATTCCAGCGATTCCTCTTCTGAGATTATCCGATCGAAAGCCGCGCCAGGCACACGCGCGCCAGCCCCACGACAAGAATCCAAAGTTTGTGTGCCGTGGGCACGCTCGCCCGCCGCGTAAAGACATCGTAGCCGGCCTGCTCGATGCGCCGGAGCAGCGCGTGGTAAATCGACACCAGCACCCAGAGCGCCGGCCGGCTCTCGCGCTCGATCAGCGGCAGAAGCATCTGTGCCGATTCGTAGTACTTCTCCGCGCGCTCGCCCATCGACGCCAGCAATGCGCGCTCGTTCGCAGCCGGCGGCGCATGCGGCGCGCGATTGAGGAGCGCAGCGAGCGTCACGCCATGCGCGGCCAGGTCTTCGAGCGGCAGGTACACGCGATTGCGCGCCGCATCCTCGCTCACGTCGCGCAGAATGTTCGTCAACTGAAACGCGACGCCCGTCTCCTCGGCCAGCTTCTCCGCGCGCGCATCCGAGTAGCCGAAGATGCGGATGCACACCAGCCCCACCACCGACGCAACCAGGTAACAATATTGATAAAGATCGGCAAAGGTGGCGTAGGTGTCCGGCGCGTCCTGCGCATCGTGGCGCAAATCCATGGTCACGCCGGCAACCAGCTCGTCGAGGAGCGCGAGCGGAATCCGGTAGCGCTCCGTGGCATCGCGCACCGCCAGAAAAACCGGATTTTTGGGCTCACCGCCGCGCACGGCCGCTCGCCAGGAATCCATCCACGCATCCAAACGCCGCCCGCGCTCCTCGCGGGAAAAGCTCTCGTCGTCGGCCAGATCGTCGGCCTGGCGCATGAAGGCGTAGATGGCGCAGATGGCGTTACGCCGCGGCCTGGGGAGCGCGACGAAGGCGTAGTAAAAGTTCTTGGCTTCGCGCCTGGCAATGGCGCGGCATTCTTTATAGGCACGGCCCAGGCTGGCGCCGCTCCACGCAATGGTCAAGCCGCCTTCCCTGCCGCCCGCGCACCCAGGCGAAGAAACGGCAGCGCTTTGCCGCCGATGGCGCGCAGCGCGAGCGCGAGCTTGGCGCGCTTGGAGAGCGCCGGCCGCGCGCTGAGCACGTCGAAGTCCCGGCGCTCGATGGCGCGGAGAATTTCGAGGCCGCCGCGGCTGAACAGATCGATATCGACCGCAAGATCGCGATCGACGCGCCCGATCAACGGCAGTCCGTCCGCAAACAGCGCCCGCGCAAATTCCACTTCATGCCGCAGCAGCGCGCGCAATCCAGGCGTGGCCACACCGCTCCCGATGGTCTCGTCCGAAACGCCGAAGCGGCGCATTTCCTCCTGCGGCAGGTACACGCGGCCCTTTTCAAAATCCACGCGCACGTCCTGCCAGAAGTTTGCCAGTTGCAGCGCCGTGCAGGTATAGTCCGACAATTCGAACCGCTCCGCATCCCGGTATCCACACACATACAGCACCAGCCGCCCCACAGGATTCGCCGAGTAATGGCAGTAATCAAGCACGTCCCGCATCGATTCCATCCGCACCGTTCGCTGGTCTCTCCGAAACGCCACCAGCAAATCCGCGAACGGTTCCTTCGGAATGTCGCACGCGCGAAT
>JASHUF010000089.1 GCA_030040175.1 Acidobacteriaceae bacterium | reverse complement strand
CAGCGCGAGCGGATGGTCTGGGGAATGTTTTCGGGCTCGGTGGTCGCCATCATGAAGATGACGTGCGCGGGCGGCTCCTCGAGCGTCTTGAGCAGCGCGTTGAATGCGGCTTCTGTAATCTGGTGGGCCTCGTCGAGGATGTAGATCTTGTAACGGTCGCGCGCGGGCGAGTAGCGGGCGGCGTCGCGCAGCTCCCGAATTTCGTCGATGCCGCGGTTGGTGGCGGCGTCGATCTCGATCACGTCGACCGAGTTTCCCTGGCGTATCTCGATGCAGGAATCGCACGTGCCGCAGGGTTCGGGCGTGGGTCGATCGGGAGTGCCCACCTGGGTGCGGCAGTTGAGCGCCTGGGCGAGGATGCGCGCGATGGTGGTTTTGCCGATGCCGCGATGGCCGGAAAAAATGTAGCCGTGAGCGATGCGGTTCTGCTGGAGCGCGTTGAGCAGGGTGCGGGTGACGTGATCCTGGCCGGCCACGTCGGCAAAGCGCTGCGGACGATATTTGCGGGCCAGAACCTGGTAAGCCATGCGCGTGCCTGCTCCCTCTTTGACCGCGCGCGCGCGCAAAGAGGCCTGGAGGAGATTGTATCGTTTCTGGCCGACGCGAGACGGTGAGCGCGGAGGAGCCGGTCAGCCCACGATGGCGCGGGCAAAGCGCTCCCAGGGCGGCCAGTGGTTGTCGGCCACGGTCCAGACCGCCCATTGGGTGGCGAAGAGCAGCGGCAGCGCGCCGAGATAGATTTTGTGGATGCGGCGCGTGACGGCGAGATCGCGCAGCGCCCCGAGCAGAATGAGCGCGTCGACGCCCCAATAAAAGTAGAGAGGAGGGAAGAAGTCGGTGGGGAAGCGGCCGAAGGCGGCGCCGGTGAGCGTGCAGGTGGCGATGTAGATAAAGCGGCGATGGAGCTCCGGCTTGCGCCGCAGCAGGATGCCGGGAACGACGGTCGCGGTGAAGGCGAGCATGTCGTGCAGCGAGACGATGAGGACGTAACCGGCATGCTGCGGCTCATGCAGCGCATGCAGGTCGAAGCGCGCCATGAGGACGCCGACGGTGCAGCCGAGAGGAATCATCACGGCGGCGAGCGCGGCGCCGAACCAGCCGGTGAGCTTGTGCAGGCGCACGTTGCGCGTGCGCACCAGTGCGGACTGGAAGATGAAAAAGAGCGGCCAGAGGGAAAAGCATGCCGCGTGGAAGTAGAGCAGCAGGGGACGCGGGACCTGAGGATGAAGAAGACGAGTGCCGATGGTGCGGCTGAAGCCGTAGACGACCAGGGCCGCGATCACGAGAGACATGGAAAAGTAGAAATACTTTTCGAGAAAGCGCAGCGGAAATGGCTTCGACAAGCTGTGCAGATTTCTGGAGATGGTCGTGGCCATGCGAACTCCGCGGAGGGGATCCAAATGCGGGGAATGTGGGGATGGTAGCAGCCGGCGGAGGGCGAGACAAGAGAATTTCGTGCGCAGTCAGGAGGCGTCGAGGTTGAAGCTGATGTCGTTGAGCCAGTCGGCGATCAAGTCTTCGTCGCCGGGGTCGAGGGCGTAGGCATCGTTCATGAGCAGCATCGTGGCCCAGGCCACGAGATCGCGCTCACTGATGAGGCCGAAGCGCTTGCGCTCGAGGGCGTTCTCAATGTGCTCGCGGGTGATAACGATGCCCGGCTCGGGCACGCGAAAGAGAGTGAGTGCGGTGCGGACGAAGGCGGAGCGGCCGGCGGGGAGCTTCTGGTTCGCATAGTTGAACTCGAAGACGCCGCCGAGGGCGCGCGCCAGCTCCTCGGCGCCGGCCTCAAAGAGGGCGAAGCGGCGCAACACCTCCATCTGGTGCTCGGTGAGCGACGGCAGCTGCGATTCGGGGGTCAATTTCATTTCACTTCGGCGATTTCATCTCCGGTGGCTTTGTGTTGCGAAGATTCCTATGCCCGCCGTTGCGGCTTCCACGGGGTGCGGCCGGCTTCTTCTGCGCGGCGCGGCTCTTCATCTCCGCACGCGAATACATCGTACCGCGGCACTTTTCTGCTCCGCAATTGCAGACCGCCTCCTCATCCTGGCTGCCGTCGTAGAGGCAATAGTCGTAGGTGATCTCCTCGCCCGCAGCGATGTTGCGGATGGCGCGGATCCACACGCGGCCGTCGATCTCCTCGGTCTCGCAGTTGGGGCGGCAACTGTGGTTGATGAACATGGCCATGGAGTGGCCGTCGATAACGGTCGAGCCGTCGCCGAGTCCAAACAGATAAGTGACGGCGGCCTTGTCGTAGACACGGTTGCCTTCGGCCTTGGAGAGCCGGTGGCCGGTGTACTCGATGACACGCGCGCCCTTGCGGATGCGCGTGGTGGTATAGCAGCCGGCGGCGTGGATGGGAGAAGAACGAATGATGAGAGCCATGCGATTTTGATCGGCTATTTTGCTTGGGTCAATGACTTCGAAGGAGCGCCATTCGACACCGTATGGACCGCATCGTACCATTGAAGGGTGAGAGGCAGGATGAGGCGGTTGTGGTAAAAGCGGCGTTGGCGATTGCGGCGATACTCGGCTGTAGCGTGCCGGCGCGCACGCAGGCCGCGAACAGCGCCAGCCCGCCGGCACAAAGCCAGTCCAAGACGCAGAAGCAGCCGGCTGCGCCGCAGCAATCGACCCCGCAACCGGCGTCTTCAAGCCCATCGGGTTCGAGCGCAAACCCATTTCCGGAAGACGAAAGCACGGTTCCCGTTTTGCCCAGCGCGAACACGCCCGATGTGCCGCAGGGAAACACGAAGAGCGCAGCGGACCAAAATCTGGAGAATTGGGGCACGCTGTTTCCTGCGGGCGACATGGACCCGGTGCAGAGCCCGGACAGCAGCGGCGGCCGCGCAGGACCGCAGCCGGGATTCAGCTCGAGCGACAGCGGCGTCGACAGCCTGCTTCCGCCCACGGGCCCGGACTCGGATACGGATACGAGCAAGAAGCACGGCAGGGGCGCAGACGATGGCCTGCCTAAGGTACATCACGAGAGCGCGGCCGAAGACGAGAACGTGGGCAAATACTATCTCGACAACAAGGACTGGCGCGCGGCGCTCTCGCGCTACGAGTCGGCGCTGGTGCTCGATCCCGACAATCCCGATGTGTACTGGGGCCTGGCGGAGAGCCAGCGGCACCTGGGCCGGTTTGCCGAGGCGCGCGCGAATTACCTGAAGGTGATGGAGTACGATCCGGGCAGCCGCCACGCCAAGGACGCGAAGAAGGCGCTCGAGGAGCCGGAGCTTGCCAATGCCAAGCCGAACGCGGCGCCGCACCCGGCTGGACAAACATCGCAATAGGGTCCTGATGGGGATGGTTGGGGTTCGTGCTTTCCCAGGTCCCCAAAGGCGAGGGATCTCCACCCCACGGACAAGGACCAGTCCGTGGGGACCCCGGGACCTGGGGCACCCACTTCCTTTGTCGATCTAGAATCCCGCCCAGCGCAGGTAGGCCGCAAGAATGGGCTGGCCCCAGAGCGCGCTGACGATGCCGCCGATGCACAGGAAGGTGCCGAGCGGCAGTTTGCGCAGGGCCCAGCTTGGCGCCTCGCGGCTTGGTTCATCGACGGGTTCTGCGCCTGGATTCGACGGGCCGGTGTTTGTTCGCGGCAGCGCGAGCAGGACAAGCGCGGTGAGCGCGCCGAGGGTCACGCCGATCACGAAGGAGAGCAGCGCGCCTGCGAGGCCGAGCCAGGCCGTAAGCATGGCCATCAGTTTCGCGTCGCCGAGGCCGATGCCTTCGCGATGGCGAAGGAATTTGTAGGTCCAGCGGATGAG